>JBGSQR010000072.1:0-15840 GCA_041737975.1 Geobacterales bacterium
CTGGCTTTTCCTCGCCCAGCCCCTGCAGGCTGCTGAACCGGTGGAAATCATCGTTAGCGGAATCGAGGATGATGTCCTGAAAAATGTGCAGGAATCACTGGTTCTCCCGGCCGGATTAGTGCGCGAAGGTAAAGTGGATCGACTCTGGCTGGAACGGTTTGCAAAACAGGCCGATGGCAAAACCAGGGTAGCACTGGAGCCGTTTGGCTACTATAGCGCCCAGGTCACCATAACTGTTGAACCGGTTGGGGAAGCATATCGTCTGCTGGTGAAGATCATTGCGGGAGAGCCGGTGCGCTTGAGTGAAGTAAAGGTGTCTCTGGACGGGCCTGGAAACACGGAGAGGCGCCTGAAACGACGCGTTGAGACATTTCCCCTGAAAAAGGGGGATGTATTGCTGCATCAGAGTTATGAAGAAGCCAAGGCTGGGCTCAAATCACGGGCTCAGGAACTTGGTTATCTGGATGCGGTATTTACCAGGCATGAAATCCGTATTGAAAAAACCGCCACTACCGCCACAATCGAACTGGTTATGGATACTGGTGAGAAGTACTATTTCGGGGCCACGCGTATCGAAGGCGCCCCCGACTATCCTGACAGTTTTCTTCGTCGTCACCTGACCTACAAGTCAGGAGAACTCTTTTCCTATCCCCAACTCGGTGAAACACAGCGCAATTTCACCAACTCCGAGCGTTTTAAAGAGGTAGTCATCACTCCGGAAAAAGAGGCTGCCGAAGCATTCAATGTGCCGGTAACCGTTCATTTGAAGCAGGGACCCCGCATCAGCCTGCGTCCGGGAGTCGGCTACGGTACGGATACCGGCGCGCGGTTCACGCTCAAATATCGTGACCTGAACATGTTTCACCTGGGGCATGAACTCTATTCACAACTGTTTGTTGCCGAGCGTCTTCAGGGACTGGTAACCGGTTATATCCTGCCCAGTTCGACGGATGTCAGGAGTTCTACCACACTGCAGCTGAATCTGCAGCGTGAGGAAACTGACGTCTATATCAGCCGGATACTAGCCCTGGAACTGGCTCGCAACCGGAGCTTCGGCACAGGCAAGTTGGGCACTGCCTATGTCAGGGCGCAATATGAAGACTATTCAGTGGGAAGCGAAAACTCCACGGCTCGGCTTCTTCTGCCCGGTCTGCGTTTTTCCGATAACCGTTATGACAATCTGATACGTCCCCGTCGCGGTTTTAGATACGGACTCGAAGTGCGCGGCACACATCAGATATTGGGGTCGGACACTGCTCTGGTTCAGATCCTGGCCGAGGGGAGTTGTCTCCAGCGACTGCCCTGGCGCCTTTCCCTGCATACACGCGCCAAGGCGGCAACAACCCTGTTCAGCGACCCGCTGAGCGATATACCGCCTTCGCTGCGCTTCTTTACCGGCGGAGATCAGAGTGTGCGCGGCTATTCCTACAAATCTCTGGGGCCGCGCGATGCCTCCGGCAGAGTCGTGGGCGGCAAACAGCTCTTGACAGGCAGTATGGAACTTGAACGGGCGCTCTTCAAGGACTGGGGCGTTTCCGTTTTTTATGATGTGGGCAACAGTTTCAATTCATTCTCCAACGTCAGCCTGTTCCAGGGTGCGGGCGTCGGCTTGCATTATTATACCTCGGTGGGGGGCTTGAATCTTTCCATAGCGCGGCCGGTTGGCGTTGACAATCCGTCCATCCATTTCCACTTCTCCGTGGGGTTTGAACTGTGATCAGGCTGAATAAAAAAACAACCACTGCAGTGGCGATTGCTCTGGTAATACTTTTGTTTACAGTTGTCGGCTGGGTGGCCGGTACAGTCAGCGGCACCCGCTGGTTTCTGCAGACGGTACCGTCCCTGGTAGGTCTCGATCTGTCCGCCCAAAAGATCGAAGGGACAATCAGTGATCATCTGATCCTGACGCAGGTACGTCTCAATCTGCCGCAACAAAAGCTGGAGCTGGACAGGATCGAGCTGCGCTGGAAGCCGCTTCTTCTGATGGCCGGTACGGTTGGAGTTCAGGAACTGACCCTCAACGGAGTACGGATCCAGGACAATAGCCCGCCCGACACCACACCGCTGACCCTGGCCTGGCCCCAGGCCTCACGAACGGCCAAGCTGTTCGACTTGATGATCCTGCGCCTGAATGTGACACATTTGAACTATCGCTCAGGGCAGGAACAACCGCTGCAGGTGGCGTCATTTACTTCATCCGTCAACTGGCAGGGCGGCCTTTTGTCCATGACTGAACTCAAGTCCACATCACCCTCCGCGATAATACAGGGCAGTATTTCGGCCGGCTTCAGCCAGCCGTCCCTTGCCTCAGATCTTGTTATTGCCCTGACAGAACCGGTAGGGGAAATGGATCGTTTTACCATGCGGATACAGCGCAGTAGCGACACCGGTCCGGAGCAGTTTGCCGGAGCAATCGCCATAACCGGCAGTGCAGGTACTCGCAAATTGTTTGAACTGACCGGGGAGGCGGGCATGGAACGAACCGCCATCAACCTGCGCCGACTGAGCCTGACCAGGCCGGGCCGGAGAGGTCTTCTCAATGCTGAAGGATCGCTTGCATTTTTCAAACGGGAATCGGTGGTTTCATTGCTGGTCAAGGCCCGCGATCTTGATCTTGCTCCCGAACTGAATCTGCCGACCAATCTTTCCGGAACTCTTTCATTCAAAGGAACTCTGGACAGTTATGGGGGTGAATTGATTCTGGCCAATCAGGGCCGTGAATGGCGGGAAACCAATGTTACGGCTGTTTATAATGGTACGCGTGAAGGCCTGAAGGTAGCTCCCTTTACCGCTCGGATCCTTGATGGCTCTCTGTCGGGAAATATGGATCTGGACTGGCGCAGCGGCTTTGCCTTGCAGGGGGCGATCAACGGCAGGAATCTGAATCCGGCCAGGATAGACCCGGCCTGGAAAGGTGTGGCAAATTTCAGCGCCGACGCAAAACTGGCCTGGTCCGGGGAAGAACACCTTACGGGAAGCATACATGGTGCGCTTCTGGAAAGCAGCCTGCATGGTCAGGCGCTGACCGGCGAACTGCAGGCGAATTTTGCTGACGACAATCTCTCTTTGGAACGCTTGAAGTTGCAGGGCAAAGGTTTTGACCTGCAAGCTCGTGGAGATCTAAACCAGCGGATCAATCTGGTTGCCAGGGTCAGTGATTTCTCCCGGCTGGTTCCAGGATCGGCCGGTGCACTCCAGAGTGTGGGCTGGGTCCGTTGGCACGATAGTCAGCTCAGCGGTGCATTGACCGGTACCGGGAGCAAACTGTCCTATGGGGGAACACGTGCAGCAGCCCTTAATCTGTCAGTTCGACTTGATCAAGGCGCAGACTACCCAATGCATGTGGCAGCAACGCTGCGTGATGTGGTTTACGGCAGTTCCCGGTTCAGTTCCGCGATCCTGTCGCTGGACGGCACACTGGCCCGCCACAGTCTGAATGCAACGCTCCGTTCAACGGACAGTGAAGCGCGGTTGGCCTTGTCTGCAGGCTATCAGGACAGTGTCTGGAAGGGACAGCTTACCCAGTTGGCCGGCAGGGATATCAACGGGCCGTGGAGAATGCAGGATCCCACATCATTTTCCGTCAGCAGTGGAAAAATATCCATATCGCCACTTGTCCTCACGGGCGGCGCAGCAGAGCGGTTGGAAGCCTCCGCAGATTTCACACTTAATCCGCTTGGCGGTCAGGTTCAGGCAAAATGGAGCGGCCTGAAACTCTCCAGGGTCAATCCTTATCTGAAGGATGGAAAGATCACCGGAAACAGCCAGGGCAGCATGCGATTAGGCTTTTTGCCGGACAATCGACTTGCGTTGACTATGAACGCATCGGGCAGCGGAACGTTCAGCGGGCAGGGGCAGAGTGTAACAGTTCTGCGCAGTCAGCTGACCCTTGACGGCAATCAGCAGGGATTGCGGGGCAGTCTGGAGCTAAGCACGGCAAGCGGTGGAAGGCTAAAGGGGACGTTTTCGTCATCGTCACCAATGCAGCTGGTCATGCCTGAGAAAGGTGAGCTGACTGCAGAAATCAGCGGAATCGATCTGCTGTTGATCAAACCCTGGCTTCCCCATGACACCGGACTGGATGGGCTTATCAGCGGGCGCCTGAAAGGTGTCCTGCTCCCGGGGCAACGATTTGAACTGGACGGCAATGCCCTGCTCTCCGGTGGAACTTTACGTCTGCAAAGGCCCGACGGAGAAGTCAAGTTGACCTTTAACTCCGCATCATCAACCTGGAACTGGCGGGGCGAAACCCTGGCCGGTTCCCTTTCCCTGGTTATGGCTGATCATGGTCAGGCCCGGGCAACATTTCAGTTGCCGATTGCAGCGCACATTCCGGTTGCCGTTAATTCCAAAGGTCCTCTCCGGGCGACAGTTTCCGGGCGTGTCCAGGAAAAAGGTCTGATCACCGCCCTGTTTCCGGAACTGGTTCAGGAAAGCTTCGGCGAACTGGACAGCGACCTTGTCATCAGCGGCACCTGGAGTGAACCCAATGTGGGCGGTACACTGAAACTGGCCAAGGCCGGCGCCTATCTGCCCACGGCGGGTATTCACCTGAAAGATGTGCAGCTGGCGGCACGGCTGGAAAAGAACCTGATCCGGATCAGTGTCTTTCGGGCCAACTCCGGAAGCGGACATCTGGAGGGTACGGCCCTGATAACCCTGGCTGACTGGCAGGTGAAGAGTTACCAGGGTACCATCGGGGGTGAAAATTTTCTGACCGTTAATTTTCCCGAGCTCCGGGTTGTGAGCACACCCAAGCTCAGCTTTGAAGGTACACCTGAAAAACTGAACCTAGCCGGAGAACTGCTCCTGCCTGAACTTAATATTGTCAGTTCGCCCCTGCGAAAAGGAATTGCGCCGAGCAGCGATGTGATTCTGGAGGGGAGGGTTGTACCGGTTGAGAAGGCTTCAGCCCTGGTCCTGGATGCCCAGGTCAAACTGCTGCTGGGTGATAAGGTCACGGTCAAGATTTCGGGTATCGACGCCCAGTTGGGTGGGGCCATGAACCTGTCATTTACTGACCTGGACAGCATCGTCAGCACAGGCGAGATAAAGGTCGTCAAAGGACGTTACCGGACTTACGGGGTTAACCTTGATATCATTCGAGGACGTCTGTTTTTCGCTGGTGGTCCCATTGAACGCCCCGCCCTGGATTTTCTGGCTCTGCGCACCATCGGCAATATCCGGGCAGGTGTGACGGTTTCTGGTACGCTGCAGAAACCGGTCACCAAGTTGTATTCCGAACCGGCCATGCCGGATGTGGATGTGCTGGCCTATATCGTTCTTGGTCATCCGCTCGGCAGCAGCGGTGAACAGGCCAGTCTGGTGAATCAGGCGGCCGGGGCACTGCTGACATCCGGCCAGGCCGGGGCTCTGCAGGAACAATTAAAAGATCGGCTCGGCTTGAGCACCCTGGAGATTCAGGGCGGTGTGGGAGGTTCCTCCGGTACCATGGGTTACAAACCTCTCCAGGTGACTCCGCCAGGCGCCATAGCGGCAGATCAACAGACCGGCATCACCGAGACCGTGCTGACCGTGGGCAAGTATTTAACCCCGCAACTATATATGAGTTATGGCAAATCTGTGTTTACCGGAAGCAACCTGTACAAATTGCGCTATGATATTAGCAAACATTGGCAGATAGAAACTCAGACCGGCAACGACGCCAGTGGCGCAGATCTTTACTACAAGCTGGAGTTTAAGTAGCGAATCCGAAGCTGCAGATAATTCCTGCGGCGGTTTTTGATTTAACCACAAACGGCATTTACTCACGCGACGACGCAACGACGCTACGAAAGGCTTTTAATCAAAAAAATGTTTTAAGGTTTTAAACGTTGCGTCGCTGCGTCGTAGCGTGAAACAAGTTTTTTGGTTTCCGGCTAGTCCGGGTTAGGGAGTTCATATGCTTAACAAACGAAGTTGCGGAATCCTGTTGCATCCCACATCGCTGCCCGGACCGGGCGGCATCGGTTCTCTCGGCGCAGACGCCAGACGTTTTGTCGATCTGCTGCATGATACGGGCATGTCTTACTGGCAGATGCTGCCGCTGACACCACCTGCCTGCGGCAATTCTCCCTATTCCTCCTTTACCGCTTTCGGCGGCAACCCGCTGCTGATAGATCTGGAACAGATTGTTCGGGAAGGTGATCTCTCCGATCTTTCCGGTACTGACGGTTATCCTGAAGACCATGTGGATTTCACAGCTGTTACAGAGAACAAGATGGGACTCTTGCATCAGGCAGGAATTGCTTTCCTGGCCCAACAGGAATCAGACCGCAGGAATGAATTCCATCAGTTCTGCGATACGACTCCCTGGCTGCACGATTATGCCCTGTTCATGGCGCTGAAACGGCGCTTTCACGGAAAGTGCTGGAGCAAGTGGCCTGCAGATGCTTCGCGCATAACACCGGAAGGGTATCAGCACTATTCAGAGGAGCTTGGTCAGGAAATCGGAATACAGAAATACCTGCAATGGCAGTTCTCACGGCAATGGCAGGATCTGCGCAGCTATGCCAACCAGCGAGGGATCGCCGTCATCGGGGATATCCCCATATTTGTGGCCTATGACTCTGCCGATGTGTGGAGACACCCGGAACTTTTTCTGCTGGATCAGCAGGGCAAGCCGACGGTCGTGGCCGGTGTACCGCCTGATTATTTCAGTGCCAGCGGTCAGCTGTGGGGTAATCCTCACTTTGATTGGGATGCCATGTCACAGAACGGCTACCAATGGTGGGTTGAACGTTTCAGAACGACATTTCAGCTTTTTGATGTGGTCCGGGTCGATCATTTTCGAGGATTCGAGGCCGCCTGGCAGATCCCGGCCAAGGCAAAGACAGCCCGCAAGGGTATCTGGGTTGAAGGACCGGGAGAGCGTTTTTTTGATGCCCTCCAGACAGCCCTCGGCTCGCTACGGATTATTGCAGAGGACCTGGGTGTGATCACTCCCAGAGTGATCACACTGCGCGACCGCTATAACTTTCCCGGCATGAAAATCCTGCAGTTTGCCTTTGAAACCGGACCGTCTGACCCGGACCTGCCGCATAATCATGGCAGACATTGTGTCGTCTACACCGGCACGCACGACAACGACACCACCAAGGGGTGGTATACTTCCGTATCCGATGTAATCCGTAACGAGATGGACGCATATCTGGGTTCAACCGGTGATGACTGCGTCGGCAGTCTGATGCGCGCCTCACTGATGTCGGTTGCTGACACGGCCATCATACCGTTTCAGGATATATTGAAACTGGGCAGCGAAGCACGCATGAATATTCCGGGCACCGCTTTCGGCAACTGGGAGTGGCGCTTTACCTGGGAAATGCTTCCGGAGGATCTGGCTGTTTCGGTAAGGAGTCAGGTGGAGCGCTATGGCAGGGCAGGGGGAACAACCCCATGAGTAAATACGAATTTTGGCGGCAAACCTCCAGCGCTTAACCGATGAGCAGCACTCATGGCGAAGTTGACCAAAGCAGTCACCTGGTTGCTAAACAGCTTTATAAGGATAACGATGTTAGGATTCAAATCACTCAAACTTTCATTACGATTTGTCATTCCCCTGGTGCTAGCCCTGGGATTGCTCGCCTTTGCCGTGGTTCCGCTGGTGGATAAACTGACCCTGCACTGGTCTATCCGGGATATGGATATCAGGTCACGGCTGATTACCGATACCATGCAGGAGCCGCTTCAGGAACTGCTGCCACTGGAAAACCGGCAAAAGATCAATAACCTTCTGCTGCGAGCTACCCGTGATGAACGTTTACTGGCTGTCGGATTCTGTAATCAGGAGCAGAAACTCCTCTACCAGACCCCTACGTTTCCTAAGGCAATTTCATGCAGTTCGGCCATGGATGGCACGCTGAAATCAACCCATCTGATCACTCTTCCCCATGGACCGGTACATGTAGCCGTCAATGCCATTGAACAGAACGGTCAGAAGTCAGGTTCTCTGGTGCTGGTGCATGACATGAGTTACATGGTCCGTCGCAGTGCCGATACCCGCAAATACGTTATTCTACTGTTTGTAGTGCTAGGGGTGGTTGTCTCCCTGATCACAGTGTTTGTAGCGCATCTGAGCTGGCGTGGCTGGATGGAAGGTGTGCGGGCCATGCTGCGCGGCGAGGGCATTATTAAACCGTTTGCCCAGCCGACGGTCGCTTCGGAGCTGCAGCCGCTGGTGGGGGATTTGGAAGCCCTTTTGCGATCCCTTGATGCAGACAGGCGTCAGGCTGATGATTCAACCGTAACCTGGAATCCGGAGACCCTCAAAAATCTGCTGCATAAGCAGTTGATTGGGGAGAAGATAATCGTTGTCTCTAATCGTGAGCCGTACATTCATACTAAAGTGGATGGTGAAATCAAGGTACACCGACCTGCCAGCGGTCTGGTGACAGCCGTGGAACCGGTCATGCGCGCCTGTTCCGGTACCTGGATCGCACATGGCGGCGGCAACGCCGACCGGGAAACGGTGGACGCCAACGATCGCGTCATGGTGCCGCCGCACAAGCCGGAATACAATCTGCGACGGATCTGGATGACTGAAGAAGAGGAAAAGGGGTATTATTACGGATTTGCCAATGAGGGGCTTTGGCCGCTCTGCCACATTGCCCATGTGCGGCCGGTGTTTCGTACCAGCGACTGGGAGCAATATGTGAAGATCAACCAGCGCTTCGCAGATGCGGTAGTTGAAGAGGCGGACAGCGACAACCCGGTGGTGCTGGTCCAGGATTATCATTTTGCCCTCTTGCCGGAGATGATTCGCAAAGTTTTGCCCAAGTCTATCATCATCACTTTCTGGCATATACCCTGGCCAAACCCTGAGTCATTCGGAATCTGCCCCTGGCGTTGGCAGTTGCTGAAAGGGATGCTGGGGAGCACAATTCTAGGCTTTCATACACCCTATCACTGCAAGAATTTCCTGGAAACAGTGGATCGATATCTTGAAACCCGCATCGAGCATGAATCTTCCACAATCTCCCGCCGTGGTCAGTTGACCATGGTGGAGAGTTACCCGATTTCAATCCAGTGGCCGCCGCCCTGGCAAGAGGGCGCTCCGCCGGTGGAGCAGACCAGGCTGGAGATACTGGAAAATTTGGGACTCCCCTCTGATCAACTGCTGGGAATCGGCGTTGACCGAATGGACTATACCAAAGGAATACTTGAACGCTTTAATGCGGTTGAGCGGATGTTGGAGTTACACCCGGAGTTGATTGGTCGCTTCAGTTTTATTCAGATAGCCGCCCCGAGCCGCTCGGCGTTATATGAATATCAGGCTTTTGAGGCGAGGGTGCATGCCCTGGCGGAACAGATCAACAAACGTTTCAACTGTGAAGGCCGCCCGGCAATTATCCTCAAAGCTGAACACCACGAACCGGAAGAGGTGAACCGCTACTTCCGGGCAGCGCAAGTCTGCATGGTTACCAGCCTTCATGACGGCATGAACCTGGTGGCCAAGGAATATGTGGCAGCCCGTGACGATGAGCGTGGTGTTCTTGTCTTGAGTCAGTTTACCGGAGCAGCTAATGAAATGCACGAGGCGTTGATCGTCAACCCGTACCATGTGGAGCAGACTGCCGAGGCTCTATATCAGGCGCTCTTTATGCCGGAATACGAGCAGCAGGAGCGCATGCGCAGCATGCGTAACCTGGTGCGTGATTTTAACGTCTATCGTTGGGCCGGACGAATGCTGCTTGATGCAGCCCGGGTCCGCCAGCGGGAGAAGCTGGATACCAGAATAGGGAGAGAATCGTAATGTCAAAGAACTTATTATTACCGGAAGGAATTGCCGCTCTGGAGCGTTTTATATCACCAGAAACCTTGTTTGCATTTGACCTGGACGGAACCCTGGCTCCGATTGTGGATGATTACTCTGCTGTTCAAATTGGCGAACCGGTCAGGGTTTCACTGGAGCAGCTTGGCAAATGTGCGAAGGTTGCAGTAATCACCGGCAGGTCGAGGCAGGTTGCCCTGTCTATACTCGGATTCGAACCCCATTTGCTGGTTGGCAACCATGGTGCCGAATGGCCGCCGCAGACAGATCGCCGGAATAGGCAGCAGGTAACCGTTTGCCTTAAATGGAAAGAGCATCTGAATTCCTTGCTCAACTGTGTAAAAGGGGTGGAGATTGAGTTCAAGGGGGAATCGGTTTCTCTGCATTATCGTAAGGCAAACGATCCTAAGAAGGTTCTGGAATTGATCAATGCTGCAATCGAAAAACTCGAACCGGGCCCGCGAAGGATTGACGGCAAGTTTGTGGTTAATCTGCTCCCGATGGAAGCATTAACCAAAGGACAGGCGCTGTTGGTCGCCATGGAGATGTTTGGATTAAAACAGGCGGTTTTTGTCGGGGATGATGTGACTGACGAAGAAGTGTTCAAACTGAAAAGCGCCGATGTGTTCGGCATACATGTGGGAAATGTGGGACGGACGGCTGCATCATATTACCTTGATGAACAGCCGGAGGTTATAGGGCTTATTAACAGGATGGTGGGGATGTTGAAATCTTTTTCCGATTAGTTCTTCCGGTCGTCCGGGTTGGGAAATGAAAAAAACAGCGTGTTTGTATGGCCGTCAAGGTCTGGCACCTGGTAGTTTCATACACAGCAAAGTCTTGCCATGATGATACACGAAAGTCTAACATTGACAACACATAATAGTCTAGCTACTATAGACAGAATAATCTAGCTGTGAGAAAGGTGTTGCAATGGCTACAACTCCGTCACAACGCAGGCTTGCCGATGCACTAACAACTCTGAAAAAATTACAGGATGACGCTAAAACCGCCATAAAGTCTGGTGATCTGACTCGCATTCAGCGGGAAAGTCTTGTCATGAACGGCTTTCTGCGACCGATTGTCAAGGGGTGGTATATGCCCTGCCGACCTGGCGAAGAAACCGGTGACAGTACTCCCTGGTATGCGGTGATGCGTGACTTTATCCAGGGCTATTGCACAGAGCGGTTTGGTGAACAATGGCATGTGTCAGCTGAATACTCGTTGTTTCTGCATTCGGGGAAGAGTATTACGCCACAGCAGGTTGTTATTCATTCTCCGCTTGGACAAAACGGCCTGTTGAAGCTGCCTGACAACTGCTCGATCCTGGACTACAAGGCGAAGGATTTTGTTCCCGCAGCTAAGATACAGGTGGTGGAACGAATCCGGGTTCTGTCTCTTTCGGTGGCGCTCATCAAAGTTCCGGAATCATTTTTCACAGCCTATGCCCAGGATGCCCATATCGCGCTTCATCAATTGCGGGATTCGTCGGATCTCAGCAGGGAACTGCTCGAAGGAGGACATAGCAGTGTTGCCGGGCGACTTGTTGGGGCGTTACGGGCGTCGGGACGCGGAGAATTGGCAGATAACGTATTGGCCACCATGAGATCAGCAGGGTATGTGGTCAACGAGACAAATCCGTTCACTGTTGCACCTCCGACTTTGGCGTTCACAAGAGCGCAATCGCCCTATGTCCTGCGCATGCGTTTAATGTGGCAGGCAATGCGGGACACCGTGTCTGCCATTTTCCCGGATGCCCCCGGCATACCTCCCGACATTGAAAAGTACATGGTTGCTGTTGAGGAACATTATAAAACCGATGCCTATCACTCTCTATCCATTGAGGGGTATCGAGTCACTCCGGAACTTATTCAAAAGGTCGCTACCGGGAGCTGGAACCCTGACAGAAACGACTCTGACGCGGAAATAAAAAATGCCATGGCGGCGCACGGTTATTGGCTTGCTCATAATGAGGTCAAAACTACGATCAGAGCAATTTTGAACGGGACAAATTCCGGCGCAGTTTTCAGACAGGATCATGCTTCATGGTATCGCAAACTGTTTGCGCCAAATGTGGATGCCGGTTTTCTCAAACCGGCTGATCTGGCCGGTTACAGAACTGATAAGGTTTTTATCAAAGGAGCAACCCATGTCCCTCCTTCACAGGATGCAGTGCGGGACATGATGCCGGAACTGTGCGACTTGCTGGAGGCTGAACCCAACGCAGCGGTGCGAGCTGTTCTGGGGCATTTTCTGTTTGTGTACATACATCCTTATTTCGATGGCAATGGCAGATTGGGGCGGTTTCTGATGAATGCCATGTTTGCGTCTGGCGGGTACCCGTGGACAGTAATCCGGTTAGAGCAGAGAAGTGATTACATGGCTGCCCTGGAAGCTGCAAGTTCACGGGGAGAGATAAAACGTTTTGCGGAATTTGTTGCTAATGCGATGGAATCCCATAATTGATGTATCTGATGAGGCATAATTTTAGCTGACAACTCGTGACGGATAAGGGTTAGGGATGAACTGGGATGTGAAGACTCTTATCTATGTTGAAGTTGAGAATGTTAGGCCTCAACTATTTCATCAATCTTGACATGCTCCTCACGCGCTCTCGGCAGGCATTCCGGATAGGTTTCTTTGAGAAAAGCGACCAGTTTCTCCCGTATTTCGCAGCGCAGGTCCCAGGTTGTTTGCGCGTCTGTGGAACTCCTCAGTTATCTATTATTTTTCAGTATGATTTAGTTCGGTTTTTGTATCCTGTGCTCTGAAAAATCGTGATTGTTCAAATTTTTCAAAAAATACCGGCATTAGCTTGAAATGTCGTCCTACCATTTCGATTTCATGCTGGTCTTTCATTTTACTTAATACTCTTGTGGCTGTTTCGCGTGTGATTTGAACTCGGTCAGCAATACTTTGATGGGACAATATTGCACTGATAATTACACCGGTATTGTCCCGGCGTCCCAATGTCTTGCTGTAGTGTGCCAGGGTCGCCCTGACTTTTGATTCTGCGGTATTGGTCCCGATCAGGTCTTTAAAAATCCAGCTTTCACGCAGTCGTTTGCAGAGTACAGAAATGATTTGCAAAAGCGCTTTGTTGTTATCCAGAAAAAATTCATCAAAAACGCTTTTTGAAACTAAGAGCACTTTGCATGGTTCCAAAGCGATTACGGTGGCTGAATCAGTTTTTCCATCCAGAAAACCCATATCCCCAAAATATTCGCCGCGATGGCGAAGTGTCATGATCCTCTCTTCACCATCAATGGTGATGTCCACAACTTTGACCCGCCCTTTAAGAATAATGTACATCTGTTCTTTAAGGTCATTCGCCAGAATAATAATTTCATCCTTTTTAAAGCTGTAGACATTTGTTCTGTGAAGCAGATGGGACAGTTCCTGATCGCTGAATTTGGCAAAAAACGGGACCGCTTTGACAATCTTTTTCTCCAATACCGGGTCAAAAGAATTTCTGATCATAACTTTTATCCTTTATACCTTGAGACACTTTTTAAAGATTAGTTTTTACGGGTTCCCGCAGCCTCTTTTTCAAAGCTGGGTAGTATCGCCTTGAAAAATGCATTCTTGATCAGTTGACCAATTATCTGAAAACTGCTTGTTTCCGGGTTTTCTACCTTGCCTTTGATATTGGCTTTGGTAGCAACCTCCTGTTGTGATCTGTTTTCAAGAAGTGAGGCAACGCCGCCAACGAGTATTTCGTACATTTGATGAGCGATGCCCCGTTTTTTATCTTTGCGTTTGTCATATACTTTCATGTCTTTGAAGAATGGCTTGATATAGCCGGTAATATTGTTGTTTTTGATATGCAGCTCCGTAACCAGAGCAAAAACACCGGCAGAGACATCAAAATCGCCGTAAGAACGAAGCAGGTTGTTCATGGACGTTAGTTGAGTCTCGTCGATTTTCAGGTAGAGGTCCATGTCCGGTCCGCTTTTTTCCGGCCTGAATTTGGCGGAAGCTGTTGCCAGCCCGCTACCCATGAATTTCCCTTTTAGCTGCGCCTCTGCATTTCCCCGTGAAAACTGGTTGGAGAAGTTACTCATCTGCAGGTCGGTATCGGCAATATATAAACGATAGGGTTTGTTTGCAGCTTTATTGACGAATCCGAGTATGCAGCCTTTCAGGACTAACTTATCAGCAATTATCAAAAGATCCTGTTTATTGCTTAGTTTTCTGGCAGCCTTTCTTACTTTAGCAGCCCGTTTCTTTTCAGCTATGGCAGTCTGTTTGGAATGAATATAGTCCATTTTCATTCCCTGTATTTCCATGGTTTCCAGGTGGGCGATCTTTACCTTTGGGGCATATTCGGCATCACCGGATGCTCGCAGTAATCCGCCTTCAACAGCGAGATTTGAACGGGCGAACACGGACCTGAAATTATCGATCGCCACCTTTTCCAGCTTGATGCGGCCCTTAATTCCGGGAAAAGGTTCTGACAGCAGATTGGCATTGCCATCAATGCTGCCATGTCCGGTATCAAATATTGCCGTATCAAGATGGAATGAAGATGGATAGACCTGGTCCGGCAATTTGATATTACGGATATTACTTGCCAGAAGGTTCAGATTGCTCAGTATGAGTGGTCTTTTGGGGTCCTCATCGATATAGGTGATGCTTGCGTTATGGACTTTTAAATTGTTTATCTTGAGAGGGTAGATATCCTCAACAGCCTGTTGCCATCCACGTTCTTTGATTGAAGTTTTGTTGGCAGCCTCATTGCGCAGCTGCTGCAGATTGATGCTTAGTTTAGGTTGGTCCAGCCTGAATTCTGCGACAAGTTTGCCGGCCAGGATACTGGTCCAGTTGATACTGGCCTTGATTACAGGGAAATAGGCAACTGGCGGCACAGAATGGGCATCCTGCAGAATGCTCAGTCCTTTCATCGTCAGTGAGAGGCTGATCGGGTTGAAATGCAGTCCTGCCAGCTTGACCGAATATCCTTTCAGGTCCTGGTTCAGTTTGTTTTCCATGCGACTGCGCAGCGGCTCATCAAGTAAAAATGAAATGATAAAAAGTATCACACCAATTGCAATAATTATTATGCCGCCCCAGCGGAAACCTTTGGAATACAGTATCCGTTTCGGCCAGGAACTGTTTGTTATGTTTTCAGTCACTTTGTTACCTCTTAAATAAGCAATAAATACTCATAATCAAAAATCGGAATCCCGATACAGCCAGCCGTCATAATTGACAGTTCTGTCTGATTTAACGGAATGTTGCATATTATTTTCAGATATACTGCTCTGACCGTTTTGTGAATTGCTGTTTGCTGTCAGCTGTTTACAGTACTTTTATTCGCATTATCAAGTTGGTGCGATAGTTGTAGGACTCATACTGTAGATAACTGCAAAATGCCGGCCCAGTTTGGAATTTGATTGTTATAAACATGCGGATAAATGACGTTATTGGAGGTAGTTAAATTGAAAAACCCAGGATATTCAAAAGACTTTCCTGTTATTTGCGTTGGAGGTTCGGCAGGCGGCCTGGATGCTTATATCCGGTTATTGAAACATTTGCCGGCCGATATGGGGGTTGCAATTGTCATAGTCAACCACCTGAGAACCGTGGCAACTCTGCTTCACAAGATTCTTCCGGATTATACCAAGATGCCGGTAGAGCTGATAACCGAGAAACTGGATATCAAACCCAACCATGTCTTCATCATTCCGGAAAAACGGGATTTGCATGTGTTGGACGGAGAGTTTCGCCTGAAGCCCATATCCAAGCCGAGAGGGTGGCCCAATGTGATTACGGTTTTTATGTGTTCCCTGGCGGAGAATTGGGACGGCAAACTAATTGCTGTGATTGTCTCCGGCTTTGACGGCGACGGATCCGATGCATTGAATGAAATTAAAGAAACAGGCGGTACAACAATCGCACAGAAACCGGACACAGCCGGACAGCCGGATATGCCCGAAAGTGCCATAGCAAGCGGATTCATTGATTTTGTTCTAACACCTGAGGAGATCGCGCAAAAAATAGTTCAGATTGCAAAGACTGTGGAACAGTCCGGTTAGGCAGTTCAATTGATCTTTGCAGCAATACTATGC
>JBGSQR010000105.1:0-4903 GCA_041737975.1 Geobacterales bacterium
TGACTGTCATTGCTGTGGAACGGCTGAGCAGATTTCCGATGTCGTTGGCAAGATCGGAGTTTAAGCGCTGAACAAGTGCTGTGTGTGAGAAATCACCGTCCAGGCCAAATGGGACTTCGCGCAGCAGGAAATATCTGACAACATCAACACCGTATTTGTCGATCAGCATGTTTGGTTCAACCACGTTCTGTAGACTTTTGCTCATTTTCTGGCCTTCAACTGTCCACCAGCCATGAGCAAACACTTTCTCAGGCAGTGGAAGACCGGCAGCCATCAGAAAAGTTGGCCAGTAGACGGCGTGAAAACGCAGAATGTCCTTGCCAATCAGGTGAACACTGGCCGGCCAGAATTGTTTGAATTCTTTTGTATCCTCCGGATATCCAAGTGCGGTCATATAGTTGGAAAGCGCGTCAAACCAGACGTAGATGACATGTTTTTCATTGCCCGGTACCGGAATTCCCCAGGTGAAGGTTGTGCGGGAAACTGAAAGGTCACGCAGACCTTCTTTGATGAAGGAAATGATCTCGTTGCGCTTGCTTTTGGGCTGGATAAAGTCGGGATTGGCCTCGATATGCGCCAGCAGTTGTTCCTGATATTTACTCATGCGGAAGAAATATGATTCTTCTTTCAATTTTTCTACAGGACGGTTGCAGTCAGGGCAGCGCCCTTCAAGTAGCTGTGTTTCTGTCCAGAATGTTTCGCAAGGTGTGCAGTACCAGTCTTCATATTCGCCCAGATAGATGTCGCCTTTATTCAGAATGTCGGTAAAAATATGTGAAACACCCTTTTTGTGGCGCTCCTGGGTTGTTCTGATAAAGTCATCATTGGATATGCCCAGCCGCTCCCAGAGCGCCTGAAAACGCTTTACAACACGGTCTGCAAGCTCTAAAGGTGTCTCTCCGGCAGTTGTGGCGGCTTTTTCTACTTTCTGGCCATGTTCGTCACTACCTGTCAGGAAGTAGACATCATAACCCATCATTCTTTTGTAGCGTGCAAGTACGTCGGCAGCAACGGTTGTGTAGGCATGACCTATGTGCGGCACATCATTGACGTAATATATGGGCGTAGTGACGTAGAATGGTGGTTTCATCTTTTGCTCCCGAAATATATATTGATAAGATTGAAAATAGTTATTTGTTTGGTGTTGTATTTGATCCGTCTGTTTTGCTTGCACCATCACCGGAAGGTTTGCGGTGACCATGTTTGCGGGAACGATTCTTTTTTCGTCCGGTTTTTTGTTGTCCTTCCGGTTTTTGAGCGGCTGCTTCGACTTCTTTTATTACTACCGCTGTTTCAGTTTTTGGCGACTCAGTCCGTTCTGGTTGAGGCCTTGAGGGAGAACGTTCCGGTCTATTGTTGCGGTTGTCACGGTTTCTTGAGGTGGCCTGGACGTCTGCAGCAGGAGAATCTGTTCTTTTTGTAATTGTTTCAACAACAGAAGATTCGCTGGTGATTTCGGCTCTTCTGATGATGACTATTTTACCGTCATCCATTCTAAGGCTAATGTTACCGGTCAGGATATTCAGCTTCTCAACAATCCCGCTGACTGCGACAGTATTAACCCTTTTGCCGCATTTGGGAAAAGTCTTACGTAAGCTGCAATAGGTGCTGTATTCATAATCCAGGCAACAGAGCAGGCGACCGCACTGGCCTGATATTTTGGTAGGGTTAAGAGCCAGATTCTGTTCTTTGGCCATTTTAACTGATACCGGCTGGAAATCACGTAGGAAAGAACAACAACAAAGCTCTCTGCCGCAAATACCAATTCCACCGATCATCTTGGATTCATCACGGACTCCAATTTGACGCATTTCGATGCGTGTATGGAAAGCATGGGCCAGATCTTTGACCAGATCACGGAAATCAACCCGGCCATCAGCTGTAAAGAAAAAGATGGATTTGCTGCCATCAAAAAGGTATTCAACCCGGACCAGTTTCATCTGCATATTTCGTTCAATGATGCGGCGGTTACAAAACTCGTATGCTTCTTTTTCCTTAAGTTCATTCTGTTTTAATGTATCAAGGTCAGCCTGGGTTGCTAAGCGTCGAATTGTTACAAGGCCGGGATTAGCTTCTGCTTCACTGATTTCTTTTGGAATACTGAGAACCGTACCGACACTGATTCCGCGCTCAGTTTCGACAACCACCTTGTCTCTGGGTGAAACATCCAGAGTTCCAGCGTTAAAATCGTAAAGTTTACCGGCTGTGTTAAATTGTATACTGACAATACGTGGCAAAAAAAACCTCCTGTATACTGCTGGCTAAGCTATTATTGTGGCAAATCTCATAAAGAGATGATCAAGTGCCAGTTTTGCATTTGCATTACGCTGCACTGATCGCCTTGTTTCTAGAATCTGGTCAATTAACTGCATGGAACGCTCCAGGTTCAGCCGGGATACCAGCTGATCCAGAGTAGGGCGGATAGATTTATTTATGATTTCACTGCAGCCGACTGAAAGATGAACAACATCCCGTATAATTGAAAGCAGAATGTCCAGCGATTCCAGCGTTTCATCCCGATTTCCGCTCAAGGCCTCTGATGCGTCAAAAACCGTTACAATCCTATCTATAGATAGAGCTGTTATGTGATTTAAAAGCGTTTCTCTGCGCTCATTAAGTGCATCATTATCAAGTTCCAGAGCTCTTTGCATACTTCCATCAGCCATCTGTGCAAGCAGAGAAGCGGAAACAGATTCTAATCCACGTTTTTCAAGAAGCTGGCAAATATGTTCAGATGACAAAGGGGCAAATCGTACAAGTTGACAGCGTGATCTGATAGTCGGCAATAGAATATCAGCATTTTCTGTCAGCAGGATAATTATGGCGTTGCCGGGAGGTTCTTCCAGCGTTTTAAGAAACGAATTTGCCGAATTGGTATTCATTCTTTCGGCTGGTTCCATGATACAGGCTTTTCTTGGGGCTTCATAGGGACGCAAAGCCAGTTCACGCTGCAAATCTCTCAGCTGGGCAATACTAATATCCCGTTTGTCGGGTAGCGGTTCTACAAAATGAATATCACCATGATTACCGGCGGATACTTTACGACAGGAAGGGCAAACTCCACAGGCATCGTCATCCATTTCTTTGCAGAATAGTGCTTGAATAAGAGCCAGTGCGGTTTTTTTTCGACCGGAACCGGGTACACCTTCAAAAATATAGGCATGAGCCATTTTACCGGCTTTTAGAGACCTTTTGAAAATCTCCAGATTACGTTCATGTCCAATAATATCATCAAACGGCATGATTTTGATTCTTCATATATGGAGTAATCTGCTCAGAAATAATTTTTGAAAGATTCTCTATGCTGTTGTTGCCATCCACTAAAAGAAAACGCTCTGCTTCCTGATTTGCCAAAGCAAGATATCCCTCTCGGACACGATGATGGAATTCCATTGCTTCCAATTCAAAACGTTCCTCGCGTGGCCCGGATACAGTCTCTATTCTCTGGCGGGCGCGTTTGACACCTGTTTCAGCGTCGCAATCGATCAAAATTGTCAGATCTGGTTTCACTGATTGACATGCCAATTGGTTCAGGATTTTAATTGTATTCAAATCAATTCCACGTCCGGCGCTCTGGTAGGCAATCGTAGCATCGGTAAAACGGTCACACAAAACAACACAACCGGAATTAATGGCCGGAATAATTACTTCAGCCACATGTTGTGCGCGGGCAGCAGCATATAAAAGCAACTCAGCCAAGGGCACCATGCCACAATTATCGGCATCCAGCAGTATTGCCCTGATTTTATCGGCAATCGGACATCCACCTGGTTCGCGAGTTAATACAACCCGGTGGCCAAGAGATTGAAGGTACTCTCCTAAGATTTTGATTTGTGTCGTTTTACCGCAACCTTCGACGCCTTCAAAGGTAATAAAATAGCCCACTGATATCTCCACAATTTCTTAAATGCTGAATTATAGGCAAGCGTCTCAAAATTGGCAACTGATTTCACTCAACAGATGTTTGAGAATCAAGGTTTGTCTGATTTTGATTTAGGTGAATTTTTTGTCGCACCTTTATCATCCGGACCTTTATTTGTGCCTGGATTAATATCTCGATTTAGTTGCTCCTGCCGTCTTCTCTGGTCTTTCTTAGGTTCATCAAGCTTTTTTACAGGTAATTGCTGAGGTTGATCTTTTTTGAATGCCGATTGTCCACTATCCCTGACAAACCCCCTGGGACCACGATTTTCTCGGATATCTTTACCTTTTTCTGCCTCCTGCGTTGTTTTGTTCTGGATAATCCTGTGATTGTCTGGCTGACGTTCTGTCGGTTTTTGTTGTTGGGAAACAGGCTTTGCAACTTCGGGTAATATGGGTTTGTTTTCTTTAGTTTTTTCTGGCGCTGTCACAGAAATAACCCCATTTGTTCTTCCCGGTTGTACGGCTGTTGATGGCGCTTTGATGGGGGCAGATACTCTTGTCTGGTTCGGATAAGTTTGTTGCGTAGCGCCCTTTATTTCCTGCTGACGGTGAACTGAAGGCCTGTTTTCTATAGCAGGAGGTGTCTTAAGGCGTGTTTTAACATCGTTTTTTTGTTTTTTTGCAGGTGGTGCAATTACGGTCATGGAGTTGTTTCTGATTTTGAACGGATTATCATTTTTGATAATTGTTTTGTTGCGATCCCTTTGATGAAAGGAGTTTACTGATACTACTGTCACAGCATTGTTTATCTGTATATTTCTGTAAACAGGAGCAGGGTGAGCAACATTTCTGTGTGGGAGTTGAGCTGAACCGTGACCGTAGCTTCTGCGACCGTAATAAATTTCACCTGGCGCCAGTGGAACCCAGCCTATTGCAGAAGCTGTTTGCACCCAGGCAACAGAACCGGGTCCCCAGGCAACAGAGCCTGCTCTTGGAGGTACCCAACTCCAGCCGATTCCTCTTACATGTGACCAGCGTC
>JBGSQR010000112.1:0-4075 GCA_041737975.1 Geobacterales bacterium
CCTTTATACCATCGTTGTAAAAAGTAATACTGTTGTAGTTATCAACCGACCCCCACCAAAGACCAAAATAATTGAAATCATGGCCATTCAAAGCGGATGTTGGAGCAGCAGTATAAACGCCCGCTGAACCGCTTCCCGGAACAGATACATATTTTGTGGTATCTGCAATGGACAGTGGATTCAAGTATGATGGAGCAGCTGAAGCACCTACAGTTGAACCGTTACGAATTGTGCCGCCACCTCCGCTTCCGGCCCAGATCCAAAGTGGAGTTGATGAATCAAATGTTTCTACCTGCACACCTGAATACGGAGAACTGTAACCTCCATTAGTAGGTACCGAGAGAGCGTGGTCATAAGTAATAGTATAGGCACTTGCCATCCCGGCACACATTGCAACCATCATCGTACCTGCCAGTATTACCATTAACTTGTTTCTCATTTTTTACTCCTATCAGGATTGCCTTGAATATTTTACGTTTAAAGTATCTACTGATTACAGCAAATTAAGTGCCAATAAGATAAACGGTTTAATACCAAGGTTTTACCGAGTAATACAACTTTAGTCATTGCTACCTGTAAAAGATACCGACACATCAAATCTCACTGGCAAGATCCATAAATTTGGTTAGTCAGGAGTTTAATATAAGCATAACTGAGGATTTAATGTATGGTATCTTAATCAACATAACTTAAATTTAAGGATTATAAATGCCAATTTACGAATATCAATGTAATGCCTGTAACACTCAATTTGAACTTCGCCAGAAGTTCTCAGACCCGCCTGCAGACCGGTGCCCCAAATGTGGTGGGACAGTCCGGAAAATTGTGTCTGCAACCTCATTCAGCCTCAAAGGTGCCGGATGGTTCGATGACGGCTACGGCAAAAAAACTGAGTCTGCTAACTCAGAAAGTGATAAACCGGCAGGAAATGCAGCTACAACTGAAGTTGTGTCAACAGCTACAACTCCGACAGAGACAACTGCATCACCTGCACCCCAAGTATCAGATCCAACTCAAATCGAAACGAAGAGTACGGCAACCGAAATTCCGACTACCACTAAAGAGAAAGCTAAGGTAAAGTCTCAAGAAGACTGACATAAGGATTAATAACGGATGAGGAATGAAATGGATATTGTACCATCAGCATCATTACTGGAACTAGCCAAGCTAATAAAATGTGAACAGCCTACCCATGCACCAGTTGCGTTTGCCATATATAAATTACTCAAAGAATCAAACATTGCTGATGATGATATTCAAAATATCGGAGAAATGCTGACAGGGATTGCGTCAGGTGAATAAACATTATCTAAGAATAAAAAGGACCACCTTAAAAAATGATCTGCCCATATTGTAAAGAAACCATCCAGGATGGCGCTATTAAGTGCCGCTTCTGCAAGTCAATGATCAACCTTGATCCTGCCAATAGTATTAATGTTGATAATATCAGTAGCGATGAGATACGTGCATTTGTAGGAGACAAAACTCATTACTATATCCAAAACTTTTCAAAATTCACCATTACAGGAAGAGAACAGTTTTGTGTTACCTGGAACTGGAATTGTTTCGGTTTTACATTCCTTTGGATGCTCTATAGGAAAATGTATGCTCTAGCAGTAGTTACATTTATTATCTTCTGTATACCGGGAGTAAATGTTCTGCTTCATATTGGTGCAGGTATGATCGGCAATTATCTTTATTACCAACATGTTAAAACAAAAATAATCGAGACCAGATCAACTCAATCAGCACAAAACTACTTGCCAGTACTACAAGAGCTGGGTGGTGTCAACAAATGGGTAATATCACTTGGTGTTGTCCTTGGAATAATATTTTTGCTGTTATCCATCTTCTTCTTTGCTGCTATTAGTGCTTATATGGGTCACTTTGTTGGAATATCAATTTAATGCGATATTAGTTCACAACAGCACAACTGGTCATCAATTTTTATCAACCTGGAAACCATACAGTTTTCTTAAAGTCATCAATGCTACGTAGTAATTAAATATTGTTCCCTGAATAGTACTGATCTTCGTAAAACAGGTTGTCTTCCCTGAATGCTTTTATCAGGGATCCTGACTTTATGATTTTAAGGCTTTTAACATCAGAAATCTAACTACTTGGTATTCTAGGGGGCAAAATGATTCGCAAAATTTATCTTTTTTTATCGGCAATTTGTGTTTCTATGTTTTTAGGCTGTGCAAGTACAGGTAACACAGTTCGTGTAAAGCCTAATTGTCCTGAACTTGCTAGATCTGCCGAAAAAGGTGATCTTCAGCGCGTAAAATACCTAACCAAGCAATGTAACATAAACTCCAGTTATGATTTTATTTCAGCTCTTCAGCGAGCGTCTTTTTATATGAAAGGTAATGTTGTTGAATATCTGTTAGATCAAGGAGCAGACGCAAATTACGTAGTGAGGCCAGGCGACAAATCAGCACTAATTTTTGCCGTAGAAAATGCACAAAAATTCTCTACCTCAGACTATAATCTTCCAATAATTAAGCTTCTGGTTCTTAAAGGCAAAGCTAATGTGAATTACAGAACTAGTAAAGGATACACACCACTGTATGTTGCTGGATATCATTTTGGTAAGGAATCAGTAAAGTTTCTTATCGAACAGGGTGCCGATCCTGCTGAAATTGAGCGAGGCATAAGGGCAATGAATACCGATTTAGGCTCCTTAAATAATATGCTGTCATTTATTGGAAATGTTGCAAAAACTGTCAAAGAGGCTTCGTCATCAACAAGCACCTCAACAAGTACCTCATCAAGCACTTCATCCAGCTTAAAAAGTTATAAATGCAGTTTTTGTTGTGAGGGTCAATTTGGAACATGCAGTAGCAAAAAATTCGAAGTTCCAGTACGAGCCGCCAACAGTTCTGATGCCGGAAAGCTGATTGAAAAGGATTACAAGGAAATCTGCATAAAATATCCATTTTACTCAAAATCTGGTATGGCGTCAGTTGGATACACAGATTGTAAGCAGAACTTCTAAATTGATTCATACAGATGATTA
This sequence comes from Geobacterales bacterium, assembly GCA_041737975.1. GTDB lineage: Bacteria > Desulfobacterota > Desulfuromonadia > Geobacterales > Pseudopelobacteraceae > JBGSQR01. The sequence goes on from JBGSQR010000112.1 coordinate 3,020, forward strand.
CAAGCAACAAAACAGGCCAGGTCAAGACAGTCAACAAAGGCTGCTATTCCGGAAAACGTTAATAATACTGTACTGGAAAATATGGGAAAAAGAGCCGATTTTGAGCAATCAAGATCGGCTCTTTTAAATTGGAGGGTTGGGAAAGAAGAAAAACAGTCTTTGAAAAACAAACCGGTAGACATGAAACGTGGGTTAATCACTCTGTGAGATAGTCGATTATCTCGCGAGAATGTGGAACGTGATTTTTCCACCTGGTCAGGGAGAATACTGAAATGTTCTTCCACGAACTGTATGCATCCAACGGAAAGTACAACCGCACTGGATCTTACTGGGAACGTGGCAACAAGAATGAAATTGACCTGGTGGCAATTAAAGAGTTCAAAAAGGAGATTGTCATCGCCGAGATCAAGGTAAATAAGAGCAGGATCAGTCTCATAGACCTTGAAAAGAAGGCGAAAAATCTGCTTATGGATTATCAGGGATACAAGGTTGAATTTCTTGCTCTTGGGATCGAAGATGCGGAATCACTGTTGAGCGGTACTTCTCAGAACTGTTGACCGTTTGAGAATGCCGGAGGACAGTTGACCAAATGGATACTATCGTACTCATGTAACAGCCTTGTGACTAGCCGATCAAGGAAAGGATCAACAAGGGGCTTGCTCCGCATTTCAAAATCTCAGGACTGCACTTTCCTGTGGCTGACTCTAATGAACATAACGCAAAATAACATACTCTTGTGCAGCTAATTTTTACCCGAAGATCTCCTTGAATCTCCTGGAGGGACTTACAAATCTCACCTGTGCCGCATCGAACTGTTCAGGATCAAAAGTATATCCTTTCATTGAATCCACCCATGCCACCATGCCCTTGTGGTCAGGATCACTTGGATTAAATAATGCCTCCAACAACCCGACATATCCATATGGGCCACCACAGTCTTCGGGGGGACATGCCCTTTTGCGTATTCCGGTGAAAGCGGCCAGTCGGCCTGAGGTTTTTTCGGCCACCGTTCCGCTGTGAATCCGGCCAGCGTTCCGGTGATTTCGGCCAGTGACG
>JBGSQR010000122.1:0-1770 GCA_041737975.1 Geobacterales bacterium
TTGCAGCTCAGTTTGACTTCCTGCAAAAGCCTGACAGAATAAAAACGAAAGCCGGATTGGCTATCGGTAATGTCAAATCCTGTTCGTTTACGCATGCACCAGACGCCAAAACGATTCCAAAACTTGCGCAATCCGCTCATCTCTTCGAATTGAGTAAAACGTGAAGCAATCATCAAATCAAACCCACTTTTTTCTGCTGCGCGTATCAAAAGTGGAACGGCTGAAGCATCGTGCTGTCCGTCAGCATCAATCGTAATAACGCCGTCAAATCCTTGTTTCATTGCCCATTCAAACCCGGTTTTAAGTGCGCTCCCCTTGCCAAGATTAGTCTTGTGCCTTAGGACAGTTGTCTCCAGGCCTGGCAGGTTAGTAACAGTATTGTCAGTAGACCCGTCATCCACAACAATTAATGGAATACCAAGAGAATGACATTCTACAACGACTGCATTTAGAGTCTTTTCGGCATTATAGGCCGGAATCAGGATGCAGCACTTCATGCTGAAGCCAGTTCTTTCATAGTGGTAAAACTGAATGTTTTAAAAAGATCTCTCAAACGTGGAGTTGCATCCTGTCTTGTTCCGTATGCTGCAAAACTTTTCAGCAGCGGAAGCTTTAGTCTTGGACCATCAGGGTCTATTTCGCGTGGGTGCAGAAACAGAATGGCTGGTTGATTTGACTTATTATATGCTTTAATAGTTTTTTTAACAAATGGTAAAGGTAATAGTCTAAATGCCCATCCACCTGCTATCGGCAGATTTTTTGTCATAATTGAAGCAACCATGGGCGGAAACTCCATTAAATTCCCGCTGTTTGTCATTATGTTAAAGGGGTGCTTCGATCCTTTAGCGTCTCCAACAAGTGGAAGCGGATTAAGGCTTGAGTCATATAGATAACCTTCTTGAACAAGTATTTCAAAAGCCCAAGGCGTTTTACTAAGTGAGAGAGACCACTGTGGGGCTCTAAAGCCGATAGGTTTTACACCGGTTTGCTTTTCAATTATTTGATCGGTTTTTCTTATTTCACTTCTAAACTCATCTTCCGAAAGTGATGTAATTAAACGATGTGAATAACCGTGAGAAGCTATTTCATGACCGGCTTTTGAAATAAGCGGTGCAAGTTCCGGCTTTACTTCTGCTATCTGTCCCAAAATAAAAAAAGTGGCCTTAATATTGTATTCAGATAAAAGTTCAAGTATTGCTTCAATGTTCCTTCGAACACGAAACTGTGAAGGTGCCACAACCGGATTCTTTTTCAAACCACAGATATGATACCAATCTTCTACATCAACTGTTATGGCATTTTTAAGTGTTTTCAACAAACCTCAACCTGTAGATAAAGTTATAAAAATACAGAAAATTGCAGATCAAGTCAATATTGCAGTCTTACGGCGGCTGACGCAGCGACTATATTATTCTAAAAAACGAAGCTTATTTTTGAAAATATTTGCCAAATCTTTTAAGATGCTTTTTTTGTCCGTCAGCGATTTAAGGTAAAATGGAACTACGCAGCCACAGCGGGTGCAGTCAGCCTTTTCGCCAAGCATACAAGGTTTTTTTAGTTTACCGTTGGCTGCATAAGCAAAAGATTTTTCTGCAAATGGGCATTGGTCAGTAACAGAACGACACTTATCTGATTTCATAAATCTGAGTGATCGCTCAGTGTTTATGATGAAGTCACCATATATTCTCTTATTTTTGATCAAAATATCTAGGGTTGTGTCTTTTTCTCCCCCGCCAAGCCAGAGGTCGTCATCCAAACCTGCAATTGGAG
>JBGSQR010000133.1:0-8883 GCA_041737975.1 Geobacterales bacterium
TCCCCCTTCATAAATCAGCCCTTCATCCATATACAACACCCGGTTTGAAACATCACGGGCAAAATCCATTTCATGCGTAACAATCGCCATGGTCATGCCGTCTTTGGCAAGACGGCGGATGACGGACAGCACCTCGCTGACCATGGTCGGATCAAGTGCCGAAGTCGGCTCGTCAAACAGTATGATTTCCGGATCCATAGCCAGACAGCGCGCAATAGCCACTCGCTGTTTCTGTCCGCCGGAAAGTTCATCCGGATAGCTGTCGGCTTTTTCCGCAAGGCCGACCAGCTTGAGCAGATCCATGGATTTCTGTTCTGCTTCCTTCCTATTCATGCCCCGCAGCTTGATTGGGCTGATAGTCAGGTTTTCCAGTACGGAAAGGTGAGAGAATAAATTGAAGGACTGAAAGACCATATTCATCTTTTGCCTGATCTTCGGCACATCGGCCTTTGGGTCCAGTATGTCAATGCCGTCGATGCGGATAGAGCCGCCGCTTGGACATTCAAGCAGGTTGAGACAACGCAGGAAAGTGCTTTTGCCGGTACCGGAAGGACCGATAATGGAAATCACCTCTCCTTTTTCTATCTCTATGGAAATGTCTCTCAAGACGGAAAACTCACCATACTTTTTGGAAAGATGCTCTACGGTTATCATACGTTTCTCACCTTTTTCCTTTTGAATTTCGGGTCCGTAATCCGTTCCAGATACTCAAGAAATTGCATCAGTACCCACGAGATCAAAAAGTAGAGAATTGCCACCATGACCAACGGGAAAAAAGCATCAAATGTGCGACTGCGAATTATATCGCTGGCTTTGGTCAGATCCTGTACGGCGATGTAGCCGACGATGGAGGTCATTTTTACCAGTGAGATGAATTCGCCCTTATAGATCGGCAGAATACGTCGTATTGTCTGCGGCAGGACAATATTGATGAAGGTTGTGACCCTGGTGAAACCCATGGCGATACCGGCTTCGGTCTGGCCACTATCCACTCCCTCTATGCCGGTTCTGAAAATCTCGGCAACATAGGCGGCAAAATTCATCCCAAAGGCAATAACAGCGACAAAGACCGGATCAATGCTGATTGAGGCAAACACGACATAAAATATCAGCATCAAAAGCACCAATACCGGTGTGCCCCGCAATATGGAGATATAGATTTTGGCAGGAACATTCAGCATGATGTTTTTAGACATCCTCATAAAGCATACGAGCGCACCCAGCAAGGTGCCGAAAACAGTGGACAACACGGCAATCAGGACAGTAGTTTTCAATCCGTCCAGAATAAGCAGATAACGTTTTTCCTGTATGATATTGCTGTTGAAACTATCGGCTACGTTTTTAAAGAAGGATGGTGAGGCGGCTCTTGAGGCATCATTATTGCCGACGGTATCATACGCCGCAAGATTCTTCTTGAGAGCAAAGACGCTGGCGCCCAGTTCATAATATATGTCCGAGAACGCGATCTGCTTCTTTCTTTCATCGGTAATCATCAGCGTGCTGGCGATCAAGTCAATTTTGTTTGTTGAAGCGGCGGCGATCAGATTTCCGAACTCCATATCCATCAGCTTGAGCTCTTTACCCAGATATGCGGCAAAGCGCTGAGTAAGTTCAACATCAAACCCGACCATCTTGCTGTCTTTAACAATGGTGAATGGAAGTCCTTTATCGCTTACAATTCCGACAACAAGCACTCCATTTGATTTTGAATTGGCAATTTCCGGGCTATCAAGGTTCCCCTTGGTTATCCAGCGATCAACCATTCCGCTGTACACGCCGTTGCCTTTAATCTGGCTTAAAAAGGTGTTGAACTGCTTTCGCAGCTTATCATTGTCCTTGTTGAAACCGATACCGATCGGAACAGAGAACAACGGTTTTCCCAACAACGCCAGTTCGTTATCCGTGCGTAATATTTCCAGCAGTGTTTCATGGGTATAGAACGCAGCGTCGACTTTTCCGGATTTGACTCCCAGGATCAGGTCGGAAGGTGATTTATATTGCAGGATAGTTGCCTGTGGATACTGTTTTGTTGCATAGATATCGTGAATGGAACCTTGCAGCACGCCTATGCGCTTATCTTTCAGGTCAGCGGCTGAAGAAAGCTTTGCACCTGCATTTTTGATCTCTCCAGCCTGTTGGGCAGCAACTGAATTAGATAGCGGTACACGCCTGACCAGGGCTGATATGTCATTCTCAATATAGGGCACAGAAAAATTTATACTTTTTCTGCGCTCTTCAGTGACATTGAAGTTTGAAAGTGCAAAATCAATTTTACCGGATTGCAGCGCCGGAATCAGCCCTTCAAAAGCCATATCTACAATTTCGATCTTTTTCCCGAGACGTTCACCAATCATCTGACTCAGTTCAATATCCAAGCCGGTAATTATTCCGTTGGAACGAAAAGAAAACGGTTCAAGGGTCGCGCAGGTCCCCATTTTCAGCACGCCCTTGGTAGCAACATTTTTCGCAGGCGGCTGCAACGGTGTTGCAGCATATTTAGAATCGACCCATTTCAATCTCAGGCTTTTCAGAACACCTTCTTTTTTCAGTTCATTTAATACCGCATTCATATCGGCAAGTAGCGCAGGATTATCCTTATTGAGTGCAGCGGCGACTTCCAGTTTGGCTACCGGTTCATCAAGAATCACCAGATCCTGATTTTTATCGACAATATTTTTGAGCACGCTTTTGTCATAAATAAAGGCATCGGCTTTGCCGCTCTTTACGGCAAGAGCTGCATCTGCCGACGCAACCAGTACCTGAAAGCTGGATTTGGGGAAATTTTTACGAGCAGCCAGATCTCCGGCAGAGCCGGGCAGAACGCTAATTCTTTTACCGTCAATTTGTGACAGTTTCGTAATTGCAGAGCTGTTTAAGGGTGGAGCGGACACTGTCTTTGCGTCTGCAGTTTTTTTCACTCTATCCGGACTGGAAACAACCTTTTCGCTCTCCCGGCAGCCGGCAAAAACAGCAGCAAAAACCAGACATATCAGCACAATGTGTATCGCCTTTTTCATAAAACATCCCTTTGGCCTTCTAATTCAATGTCCTCGATACTTCACCGCTACCATGGTCACATCATCGGATTGTGGAGCGCCATTGGCGTGCCGTGTCACTTCGGCACGGATATTGTGAAGCATGTCCGTAAGCTCCTCTGTAGGCCCGCATTGCAAAGCAGCCTGCAATTGCGGTTCTCCATACAGTTCATCGGCAAAATTTGTCGCCTCGGTCACGCCATCCGTATAGAGAAAAAGAGTGTCCCCCGGCTGCATGATGAGCCGCTCGGTTTCGTACGTCGTGTCCTCCATCGGGCCCAGTACAAATCCTGACTTAACGGTAAGATAACGCACTCCTGATGAGTCAATCAGCAACGGCGGGTTATGCCCGGCATTGGCAAAGCGCACTTCTCCGCTTCTGATATCCAGAATGGCGCAAAATACTGTGGCGAACATGCAGCTGTCGTTGTCAGCGGCAAGCACATTATTTACATAGGCAAGAATCTGGTCAGGCTCGCCGATACGCTGCCCCTCTGACTTCAAGAGGGTTTTTGTCACCATCATATAGAGTGCGGCAGGCACACCCTTGCCGGCAACATCGGCAATCAGGAAACATAGATTGTTGGAGTCGATAAAAAAGAAATCGTAGAAGTCACCGCCAACCTCTTTGGCCGGGTCCATGGAGGCAAAAATATCAAACTCGCTGCGATCCGGAAAAGCAGGGAACAGGCGGGGAAGAAGGCTGGCCTGGATGTCGGTGGCCACGTCAAGCTCACTCTGGATGCGTTCCTTTGCTGCGGTGGTCTCGGTCAGGTTTTTAATGTATTCCTTCAGCGACTCTTTCATGACCTGAAAGTCATGGGTGAGTACACCCACCTCATCCTTCGAGCGCACCTGGGGAAGTTCGACATCAAAATTTCCCGCAGCCAGCTCATCAGTTGCCGCTGCCAGCAAACGGAGAGGTTTCGTAATTCTGCTTGCAATGGACACAACTGCAACAACAAGAAGCAGGATTCCGGCCAATCCCATGGCCGCCATGGTCATGCTCAGGCGAGTGACATTTTCAAGCATCTCCGCCTCGGGAAACACGACAGCCAGCGTCCAACCGGTAGAGCGAATCGGAGCATAATACATCCAGCTACGGACCCCAACCAGGCTTTTGTAGAGGATGAAACCGGTCTCTCCACGGATCATTTTTTTACCAAGTTCCCGTAACGATGTATCATTACGCGCCTCGGCAATGCTGAAAAAGGACTCATTCATAACAGCATCTTTAAGCGGATGAGCGAGAACCATACCGTTTCGCGAAATAAGGGCGGCATAGCCGGTCTTGAGTATCTTGACAGAGGAGATCAGGTTTGTAAGTGAGTCCAGCGACACATCTGCTGTCACAATCCCCTTGAGCTGCTTCTTCCCGCCGATTTCACTGTAAAAGGGAACCGAACAGGTCGACATGGTAATGTTGCCCGCCCCTTCGTCAAAGTACGGCTCGCTCCATTCAAGCTTACCCAGTTCTCTCGGAATCTGATACCAGTCCCAGTACAAATAGGGGACAAATTCATAGGAATTCACCAGATTGCTGTAAGCGATCTTTCCATTTTCGCGGTAATAATAGGGAGCATAGAGGCGGGTTGCGGCACTGAAGGCATACGGTTCAAAGGCAACGCCGGAACCGAATATTTCGGGATTATTTTCAACCGTTGTTCTGATCAGGGAAAGGAGTTCCGATTCTGTATATCTGCCGGTTTCCAGTGAGCGAGCCACCCCTTCCGTCACCTTAGTAACTGATGCAAGCTCGGTTTCTACCCGGTTTACCAATGACAACGCAAGATTACGCGCATTACCTTCCAATTCTTTTTCCAGAATAATGCGTGAACTGTAATAGTTATAGCCGAGCGTTACAGCAAAGATCAGCGAACTGCAGAGTGTAATAACAAGAACAAGTTTAATGACGATACTATTTTTCCCCGGCATAGGACCTCCCGGAAAAGGTACTGTAGTCGGGATATTCTCGAATCAGACCAGACTTGCGAAGTTCACTTCCAACGGCCTGGTAATCCTGTTCTCTGAGCAGCACGGGCTTACCTTGAACTTTACCGGGCATTATCAGATCACGCATCCGGTCCAGCATCCATTTCTGGTGAGTTCGATTGGCAGATAATTTTGCTTCGCGCATGTACTTAATGACTATATCCAACGCCTCATCCGGATGGTCAAAGGAGTAACGCCAACCCTCAAACGAGGCGGTGACAAAAGCATTCACGAGGGCCGGATCTCTCCGGAAGTTATTTTCCATTGTGTAAATGCCATCCTCCGGAAAATTCATTCCATGTTCATTTAGCAACAAAACATTCAACTCTTCCTTGTCCACTCCCGAATTGAGGATCGTATGATATTCGTTGTACCACATGGCAGAAGTGACATCGACGCCGCCACGCAAAAAGAGATTAACCGTGTTTGATTGAGGTACCTCCCGCACCTTGACTCCCTGTTGGGCAAACAGGGAATGGGGCGGTATTGACAGATCACCACCCCACATTCCTACTTTTTTTCCATTCATATCCGCAATGGTTTTGATGCCGCTGGATTTTCTGGATATCAGCATCATGGAGGATTTAGGAACCACTTGCGCCACATTGACGAGTTTTATACCGGCAGAACGATGCTGAATGGCGGTTGTCAGCCAGAGCAAAGCGAAGTCGGCTTTGCCCTCATTCAAAGATTGTACCGGTGAGTGCCCCGGGCCTGCCTTGAGTATTTTCAGGTCAATGCCGTGCCTGGCATAGATCCCCTTGTCCAGGGCGACATAATATCCGGCGAACTGGGCTTGAGGGCTCCAGAGTGGCATGAGGGAGGCTTTTTTCAGAGTACTTTCTGCAGCGGCGGCAGTTGAAGCAACGACACACAGTATCAGCAGCATCGTGCTGATCCATGTAATTGCCATTTTTTCAGAATATATTAGCTTAATCGGCATGTCATCTCTCTTAAAAGGTATAGTGTTATGTTCAGTTTCCTGAACATTTAGTTTGAAGAAAAATACTCTGCCGTTGTCTTTACCGATTTTATACCGACCGAAATTTTGGATCCGTCCACTTTCCTGCCATGGACAACAAACTCACTCAAACCGTTATGATTGCTGCTGCCCCAGTCATATGTGTAACCCAGCCGGGTCCAGGGGTACGGCGATGCACCCAGGGTATAGCCATTACGGGAGCGGTTATTGAACCAGGATGAATAGGTCTTGAAAACTCCGTAGTCCGGCCCTTCCGTGGCTCTGACCTTATTATTCAGGTCAAGCATACGGAACGCATCGGCTGGAAAACCGGTTTCACAGGTTGTGTCTGAAATTTCCGTATCCGGACAGGGGCGAAACAGGTCTTTGGGAGAGACCCATAGCTCCAGCATGTATTTTGCTTCGCTGGCGTTGCCGGAAACGGCATATTCCGGCGGAAGACCCAGCAGCTGGGCAATCCGTAATGGCTGAGGCACATTAATACCGAAAAAGTTTCTGATTTCTGGCACAACAGTCACCCAGGTGTCGTAACCGTAGGTCGGGCACTCACCCCCCTCCAGACAGGACGTATTGCCGGTGCAGCCGCCGGGAGTGCTGCATTTGTAATAACTTCCGGCATTACCCAGCCAGGTTACCACCAGCACTCTCGATCCAACCACACCGTTTTCCCAGACCAGATTGGGGTTGTCGCTATTGATCGGTGTCAGGTAGCGGGATATCTCAGTCGGTATTACGGTGCGGGCATCCGCTACTGCGCTGGAATACTGCCCCTGCAGGGTCAGCTGGGTTCGTGTTTCCGGCGCGGATGAATCACTGCCGCAGGCGGCAAGCAGCCAGATTACTGATAACAATACGAACGTGGAAAGCAGTTTGCGGTAGCGCATGGAACGGTTCATTCCTCTGCAATGCAGTGCAGGCATATCACCTCCATAAATACAATATTTGCACATCCGTAATTTCCGGATGGTGCTTAATTAACTACAGCTATAGCCTGCCCCATCTTTACATCCATACCTTCCTTGACTTTAAACTCCTTGATAACCCCCGGCCTGAATATGAGGCAGTGGGTTGAACCGCCGTACTGGAAATATCCCAGTTCTTCGCCTTTTTTTACCTTGTAACCAGGCTTGATCTGGTTGAGCAGGACACATGAAGAGACCTCTGCCATCCCGATCGGCATCATGACCATCAATCCGATTTTCGGATCATCGGCCTCAATGTAAATGATCGCCCGGGTTGCCACATGGGCTATGTAGCCCTGGGAATCATTGGGACTGGCAGGATCCATTCCCCACGATTCTGCCGCAGAGTAGTAGCTGCCCTGCTTGATGTAGGCCTTTTTGATCGTGCCGGAAACCGGACTGTGCCAACGGTGATACTTTGTCGCCGACAGGAATGCCTGATAGATATCGCCACCAACAAACTGATCAACCACGGCCTGGTCATTATTTAACATGTCATTAAGTGAATAGGGCTGTGATTTAATCCAGAACCAGTCCTGTTTTTTCACATTACCCTGTATTTTGTAGACGCCCGAATCTGCGGCACTGACGATCACTTTATTGTTATCAGGCTCTGCAATCGGACGCATGCCAGGCTTGAGCTTCCTGATAAAAAAGTCATTCCACGATTTAAACCCCCAATGGGTATCGTTCGGATCATACTGGTACTGATCCATACCCAGCTTGGCAATGGCAGATTTTGACTTCCAGCCGTCTGGTCTGTCATTAAAAACAGAGAGCGATGACTGACTGTTCAGAAAAGAACCATACTCATCAAGGATCTTTCTGAATACTGTATTAACCTTGTCGTTACGGTAAGCGGCAAAACCGGCCGGCACTCCCATTGTCCAGTTGACGATGGAATTAATCGGAAAACCGACCAGATCGTTATCTTCATATATCGGCGCCCTGTCCATAGCAGCATTTATCAGACAGATCATCTGGTCCACGCTGTTAAGATTGATATTCGGCTTTTGTTTATAGTAGCCGGGCACCTGATCAATCATTTGCGTAAAATACATCCGCACTACCGGATCAGTGTCTATCAATGTTTTCAGCTCGCTGATTGATGGTTTAAGCTTTGCCTGCTGAAGATTGCACGCATCACTAACTGCTGCGCCGTATGAGCTGACAACAGAGAAAACCATAACCAGAACACACAATAAAAACGTCTTTACTCGAAACAGTCTTCGCATAAGTAACCCTCCGGTATTCAAACATTTTTTAAAATCAGAAGCCTGATGCACGCTCTTCCTTACCCCTAACAATGCAGGCATATATCCTTGGATTTCCACAGAATAAAAATACTGTCAACTGCGTGATCTATTGAAATGAGCCCTCTAATTGCCTGGATACTTTGCAACCCTGTTTGCAGCATTTGAGCGAAGATTGTAGTAGTAAAACAGGTAATCAAAACTGTGATAAACACCACTCGGAAATGCCGGACTTAACGTATGCAATGCGGCCTCATCCGCTGTGCTGCAAATCACCACACCTTTGTCCAGACTGACAGTGGCATCGGCATACTGAGGCACCTGTGTAAGGACACCCGCTACCGGCATAAAGGACCCTAAACCCTGAGAAGTGAGCGCAGTTGTTTCGTCTCTTGTCCAGGTGATCGGATTTATGGCAATGGCACCAGCCAGAACAACCGGGTTAGCTCCTTTTACAATATTGGGTGATTGGGTGTTGTATGAAATAATGACACCAATATCATCCGGACCTGTTGCAAATTTCAGGTGTGGATTTTTAGCAAGATAAGCATCGGTAACCGAGTATCCAACAACGTAGGCAGCGATCATCCGATTATATACTGCCGGGTTTGCTTTCATGTAATCTGCCAGTATGTTCAACAGGACAGTCGACCCCTGTG
>JBGSQR010000151.1:0-8324 GCA_041737975.1 Geobacterales bacterium
GGCGCCGGACTGCCAAGCATGCTCAACATCCCTGGTGAAAACCTGAAGGGTGTCTATGCAGCCAATGAATACCTGACCAGAGTAAACCTGATGGGTGCCGGACGGGATCCAAATTCAACCACACCGATCATCAAGGGCAAAAACGTTGCCATTATCGGTGGCGGAAACACCGCCATGGACTGCGTAAGAACAGCACGTCGTCTGGGCGCCGACAGGGCCATGATCATCTATCGCCGCAGCGAAGCAGAAATGCCTGCCCGCGTCGAGGAGATCAAGCACGCCAAGGAAGAAGGGATCGAATTCCTCGCGTAGTTGCGGCAGGGTGACTGTCTTGCCGACGATTACGTTGAATTCGATCTCGACCCCGAAGGCGTGCAGACGCTTGACTTCCGCATCAATAATATTTTTGGGAAGTCTGAACTCCGGAATGCCGTAACGCAATACTCCGCCCGTGTCATGCAGCGCTTCAAAAATAACGACCTTGTGGCCGGCGCGTGCCAGTTCTCCGGCAGCGGTTAGCCCGGCAGGGCCGCAACCGACAACGGCAACTTTTTTACCGGTACTTTTTGGATGAACTTCAGGCGCCAGTTGATCCGTATTATCCATGGCCCAGTCGGCTACAAAACGTTCAAGATAGCCGATGCCGACCGGTTCGCCTTTGACACCGCGAACACATTTGGCCTCGCACTGTGTTTCCTGCGGGCAGACCCTGCCGCAGACAGCCGGCAGTGCATTGTCATGCTGCAGGATACGGGCGGCACCCGGCAGGTCATCTATTGCCAGGCGTTCAATGAATTCAGGGATGGAAACACTGACCGGACAGCCGTCCACACAGGGACGTGTTTTGCACTGGATGCAGCGGTTTGCTTCCTGGATCGCTTCTTCCTTGGAAAGGCCGGTATTGACCTCTTCAAAGTTTCTGCTGCGAACGGTTGCATCGCGCTCGGTCATATGGGCCCGTTCAATGGCCATTCTCTCTTTAATTGTAATCTGTGTTGTCATGGTTTCTCCTGCGCCTTCATTCGGCAATCGGCCGCCTCATGTTCACGGTAGGTACCAAGGCGTGCAAAAAGGTTATCAAAGTCGACCAGATGCCCGTCAAATTCAGGTCCGTCAACGCATGCGAATTGCGGTTTGCCGTCGATCAGTACACGACATCCGCCGCACATGCCGGTGCCGTCGATCATGATCGGGTTCAGGCTGACATAGGTTGGTATGGCTTTAGCTCTGGTAAGTTCGGAAACGGCTTTCATCATCGGTACGGGGCCGATGGCAAAGATCGCCTGGGGGCAGGTTTCCGGGTCCGCAATCAGATCGGACAGCTCCATGGTGACAAAACCCTTGCGTCCCATGCTGCCATCTTCTGTTGTGACCAGTACTTTGTCAGAGAATGCTGCAAGCTCATCCTTGAGGATAATCAGGTTGGCAGCACGGCCACCGATAATGGTAGTAACCTGATTGCCGGCATCGGCCAACGCTTTAGCCAGCGGATAGAGAACCGCTGTGCCAACACCGCCACCAACACAAACAACACGTCCCCATTTTTCGATATGCGTTGCCTTGCCCAGTGGGCCGGCCACGTCACGAATGGACCCGCCCACCGGAGTGGCTACGATCATGCGAGTTGTAGCGCCAACGGCCTGAATAAAAAGTGTGATGGTTCCTGCGGCATTATCGGCATCACCGATAGTCAGCGGAATGCGCTCTTCGCCCTCTGCCAGACGGATGATAACGAACTGGCCCGGTTTGCGGGCTGCTGCTATCCGTGGCGCCCGGATAGTCATGCGGTGAAGAGAGGGGCCGATTAGATCGTTGCTTAATACCTCAAACATTTTGCATCCTTTCTTTACAGCAAATTTGTTGCCAATCGCTTTGTTTATATATTCCAATGCGTGCCTAGTGGCCTGCAAACGATATCATCTGCTGATGTATTAATAAAATATATAAAATGTATTAGTTTGATAGTTATTGTTTATTGTCAAAGCAAGTTACTGTGTTTTATTTAGCAAGCTAAGTAATATACGATTTTATCCGGTTGCAATAAAGTAAAAATATCAATTCAGACGTAAAATTGGAATCAGGTGTCTGTCTAAAGTCCGATCCCGGCAATCTTCAGTCCGCAGTTAGGGCAGTTTCCGTTGTTGATATTGTTTGATAAAATTTTATATCCATAGCGTTCAACCAACAATTGGGAGCAGGAGGGACAGCGGCTGTTTTCGCCGCCTGCGCCAGGGACGTTGCCCTCGTAGACGTACTGCAGTCCGGCTGCCTTACCTATTTCTACGGCACGCTGCAGGGTGCTGATCGGGGTGCGGGGGTGGTTGTTTAAAAGGTAGGTCGGATAGAACTGGGAAACGTGCCATGGTGTATCTGTGCCAAGATTTGTGGCGATGAATGTGGCTATGCCGTGTAAATCCTCGTCTGAATCATTAAGTCCAGGTATGATCAGTGTCGTGATCTCGATCCAGATGCCTTGTTTGAGATATTCAATAATCGAGTCAAGCACCTCTGATAGTCTGGCATTAACGATGTTACGATAGAACTCTTCATTGAATCCTTTCAGGTCAATGTTGGCCGCATCCAGGCAGGGTGCTATTTCAACCAGTGCTGCTTTGCTGATGTAGCCGTTGGTGACGAAAATATTGGCCAGTCCGGCCTGTCTGGCCAGCTGGGCCGTGTCATAGGCAAACTCGTAAAAAATGGTCGGCTCCGTATAGGTATAGGAAATGGATCGGCAGTTGTTTTTCAACGCTGCCGCCACGATTTCTTGAGGAGTCTTTTCGATTCCGCGAATCGGATTACTGCTGTTGACCTGAGAAATGCTGTAATTTTGACAGTGGCGGCAGTGGAAATTACAGCCGGAAGTGGCGATGGAGTAGGTGGAACTGCCCGGCATGACATGGAAAAGCGGTTTTTTTTCTATCGGGTCGATGTTCTCGGCAATGACCTTGCCGTAAACAAGCGAGTAGAGCACGCCGGACCGGTTCTCGCGGACAGCACAGATACCCCGTGCGCCGTCGCTGATCAGGCAGTTGAACCTGCAGAGTCCGCAGCGTACCCGCTTTTTTTCTTCTGTGGTATAAAACATCGCCTCTTTCATGATTTCCCTCGTGAGGTTTAGGCTCATTGCTTCTAACTTGTTCAGCTTCTGGATGTACGATATTATACCAGTTCGAATCTCGTGGTCAAACTCACAGTAAGTTATATGAATATGTAAAAATCGAGGAATCATGGATAAATCGGCAATCATAGAAAAAGTCAGGAAGCTCCTGGCGCTTTCCAACTCGTGCAATGAACATGAGGCTGCTCTGGCTGCCAGGCATGTACAGCGTCTGCTTTCCGAACATAATCTGGCCATGCCGGATATTGAGGCCGAAGTTGAAAACAGTACTGCCGACAGGGTTGAACTATCGGTTGCCAGAAGTCTGCCCAAATGGGTGCGGGCTCTCTCGGGCAGCATCGGCAGCGCATTCGACTGTCAGGTGTTGCATGTGCCGTCACGCGGCAATCTGGTCTTCATCGGTGTTGGTGCCGACCCGGAAGTTGCCTCCTACACATTTACCTATCTGGAACGTACTGTACGCAAGCTCTGCAGTTCTTACCTTAAGACATTGTCCGATAGCAGTATCTCAAAACACCAGCGCGAACTGGCCCGTCAGTCCTATTATCTGGGAGCGGTCTCCGCTATCAGCGGTAATCTGCGTGAGCAGAAACAGCAGACTCCAATAACGCCAAACGCCCTGGTTCCTGTAAAAGACGCCTTGATCCGCGCCGCAATGAAGGAAATGGGGCCGGTCAGAACAGTGCACAGTCGACGCAGTTATGTGGATGGACAATCCTATCAGCAGGGGCAGGATGATGGCAGCAAAGTGGGTGTCAGAGCGGCTGTGGGTGGGCTGGGTAAGCTCAAAGTGTTACTAAAGCAATGAATAGTTTTGAATAAGATATGACTCATGCGGCTAAAGCATTTAATTTTTATTATTGGTCCATCTTTACAACATAAATTTTAGCGTTATATTTTTTGAGTGATATTTAATTGAAGCAGGAGGGTGATATGAAACAGAAGGCAAAGTTTTCTATCGGTACCAGGATGGCATTGGTTCAAGTGGCACTCATGGTTGTTATTATGGGTGTTTTTACCATTTCTCTGACATCCTATATTTCGAACAAATTCGATAAAAGGACCGAGGGCGATTTGACACAACAGGTTCAAATGCTGGGCAAAACACTGTCGTCTTTTCATGTCGAACTTGCATCAAGTTCAGACAAATTGATGTCCGTATTCAAAACCTATTTTTCCGGGACCTTTTCGCTGAATACGTCAGGTATGTCCACAATTGGAGATAAACAGGCACCGCAGCTGTCAGCCGGCTCGGTAGTTCTCAATAATAATACGGAAATAGTGGATAGATTCACGGAAGTGACCAAGGCGGTCGGTACAGTCTTTGCTCGGAGCGGAGATGATTTTGTCAGGGTCAGTACCTCCCTGAAAAAACAGGATGGCAGCCGGGCCATTGGCACCATGCTGGACAGAAATCACCCCGCCTACCAGGGGTTGGTCAAGGGTGAAGTATTTGTCGGCAAGGCTCATCTTTTTGGCAAGGATTACATGACCAGATATCTGCCGGTTAAGGATGCTTCCGGCAAGGTGATTGCCGTTTTGTTTATCGGACTTGATTTTACGGAAAATCTCAAGGCGATGAAAGATAATATCAAGACAATCAAGATCGCCAAGAGCGGCTATATTTTTGCAATTGATGCCAGCGAAGGTGATCAAAAGGGCGTTGCTCAGATGCACCCTACTTTGGAGGGTAAAAGTGTTCTTGATTTGAAGGGAGCCGATGGAAAGGAATTTATCAAGGATATAATTGCCAAAAAAGATGGCGTTACTCGTTATAGCTGGCAGAACAAGGAAGGTGGCGATACATCTGCCCGTGAAAAAATGATAGCCAGTTATTACCTGAAGGAGTGGAACTGGATTATCTGTGCCGGTGCAACACTGGATGAATTGCGGAGTGAAGTCAGTATTATGCGTAATGCAATGATTGGCGCAACCATACTGGTTGTCGTTCTGCTGGTTGGCGCATTAATGTTTTTAGAACAACGCTGGATTTCCAATCCGCTACATGAGGCTATTGGAAGGACTGATATTCTGGCCGCAGGGGATTTCAGAAATGTCTGTGATGCGGATCCGAGTGCTGCCAACTCCAAAGATGAAATTGAACGTCTGTCCTATAGTATCTTAAAGATGGCCTGTTCACTGAAAGGGTTGCTGGGGCAGATTGAAAGATCATCTCAGGAGGTTTCAGCAGCAGCGCAACAAGTACATTCAAGTGCAGTGCAGATTGCCGAAGGCGCTGAAGAGGTGGCTGCACAGGCTGGAACAGTTGCCACTGCCGGTGAAGAGATGTCGGCAACATCCGGCGATATCGCACAGAACTGCCAACTGGCCTCAGAAGGGGCCCAGATCGCTTCCCAGTCGGCCCAGAACGGGGCGGAAGTGGTTGATAGGACAGTTTCGGTCATGGGGCAGATAGCAGAGAGGGTCAAGGAAACTGCCCTTACGGTTGAAAATCTTGGTACCAGAAGTGACCAGATCGGTGAAATAATTGGCACCATTGAAGATATTGCTGACCAGACCAACCTGTTGGCGCTGAACGCCGCTATTGAAGCGGCCCGCGCCGGTGAACAGGGGCGGGGTTTTGCGGTGGTTGCCGATGAAGTGCGTGCCCTGGCAGAACGTACAACCCGTGCAACAAAAGAAATCGGTGAAATGATCAAGGCTATTCAGTATGAAACAAAAGGTGCCGTGACCGCCATGGAGCAGGGTGTAAGGCAGGTTGAAACCGGAACCATGGAAGCCTCCAAATCCGGTCAGGCGCTACGGGATATTTTGGAACAGATTAATAATGTTGCCATGCAGGTCAGTCAGATTGCCACCGCAGCAGAGGAACAGACCGCAACAACATCTGAAATATCCAGCAATATCCAGCAGATTACTGAAGTTGTTCAGATGACATCGCGTGGGGCAGGAGAGTCGGCTACGGCTGCAACGCAGTTGAGTGGTAATGCCGAGGAGTTGCGAAGGCTGGTGCGGCAGTTTAAACTGTAAATAGGGTAAAAAAATAGAGCTAGTATTAAGCAGGGGATTCCGCTAAGGAATCCCCTCTTTTTTTTAGAATAATATAGGTTGTTTGCGCTTTACATTTGGTGTGTTCAAGTCTGAAGAGCAACATTTGCAAGTTTTCGTTTTTTTATGATCTGGATAGTGAGGCCTATCGAGAATAAGCTGAGGCCGACAACGTCAGTAACCACTCCTGGAACGATCAACATCAGGCCCGCAGCCACAAACAGCAGGCGTTCGAGGACTGATTGTGGGCAAACCAGCCATGCCATGATGCCAGACGATACGGAAATAATTCCAATCAACGCGGTTACAAGCATCCAGGCGGCGGGCAATAATTCCACGTTTATCATTAGCATTTGGGGATTGAATACAAAAATGAAAGGTACGAGGAAAGCTGCGATGGCCAATTTAGTAGCGTTGAATCCCGTTTTCATTGGGTTAGCCTTAGCTATGCCAGCCCCGGCAAAAGCCGCCAATGCTACGGGAGGCGTTATGTCAGCAATTATTCCGAAATAGAACACGAACATGTGCGCCGGCAGAATAATCTCTATCGGCAGTACTGCGCCGGAGGCAAGGCCGGCCTGTGACGAAAGAAGCATGATAATAGCCGGAGCGGCAATCGTTGACGTAATAATATAATTCGCAGTTGTCGGAACGCCCATGCCCAGGATTATGGAGGTGAACATTGTAAAAATCAGAGTTAAGAGAAGGTTTCCGTTCGCAGCGTCTACCAGTACGGAGCCTATCTTTAAGCCTAAGCCTGTGAGGGTGACGACACCAATGATAATTCCAGCGCAAGCCGTGGCGGTAAGTACACCGATGGCGTTGCGCGCGCCAGATTCAAGGCCGGAAACTATGTCTCCGGCGGTAATATCACCGCGCTTCTTTAGCAGTGCCGAGACAATTAAGATTACCGCCAAGACCGCAAGCATTCCAAGAGGGGTTACTTCGGTAAAATATTTCAACACTCCTTCTGCCTGACCTTCTATTCCCAAGCTTGGTTTTATGAGCGCGAAGCCAAGCAGGATTATGCCGATGGGCAATGGAGCAAACCAACCCATGATAGCTGAGGCAATCGAAAGGATAATTGCGTAAAACGCTGCCAGCATCGGCGTGTACCCTGTCACGAGGAGCCAGACTATTCCCAAGAGCGGTATAATCAAATAACCGCGTTTGATGAAAATCTCCTTCAGATTTGGAAGTTCGGCCTTGGTAAGTCCGCGCAGACCGTTTTTCTTGGCTTCAAAGTGAACACCTGCCCAGACACCGAAATAGTAGAGCAGGGCAGGGATTACCGCAGCAGCAATGATACGAACATATGGTATATCGGTTATCTCTGACATGAGGAATGCCGCTGCGCCCATGATTGGCGGCATGAGCTGTCCACCTGTCGATGCGGTGGCTTCTACCGCACCTGCGAACTCAGGCTTGTAACCAAGTTTTTTCATCATGGGGATGGTAAAACTTCCTGTACCAACAACGTTGGCTACCGAGCTTCCCGATACGGTACCCATGAGGCCGGAAGAAAGAACTGCAACTTTGGCAGGTCCTCCGGCTTGTCGGCCTGCGATGGAGTTTGCCAAATCGATGAAAAATTGACCCAGACCGGTTTTCTCGAGGAAGGCACCGAAGAGGATGAAGAGGAATATAAACGTCGACGAAACGCCCAGCGGTATACCGAAGACACCTTCAGTCGTGAAGAAAAGATGACCTACCAGCGTTTCCACGGAAACTCCGCGGTGGGCAAGTTTTCCGGAAATATATGGGCCGATGAGCGCATATACGATAAATACGATCGCTATAATGATAATCGGTAAGCCCACTATGCGTCTGGCAGCTTCAAGTACCAAAAGAACTCCGATAACGCCGATGGCCATATCGAATGGAGTTACGGAACCCGAGCGTTGCACGAGCTGCTGGTAGTTGATGAGTATATACATTGGAATGGCCGCGCCCAGGATGGAGAGACCAAGGTCCAGCGGATGGAGTTTGTCGCGCGCCCATTTTTTGCTTGTTGGGTACAGCAGGTAAACGAGGCAGAGGCCGAACGCCAGGTGGATTGAGCGTTGAATCATTGCATCAAGGACACCGAAAACGGCAGTATAAAGCTGAAAGCAGGAAAATACGATCGCTATCGCACTAATAATCTTGGCTCCATAGCCTTTTAGAACCCTGTAGTCCGATTCCTTATCGTATT
>JBGSQR010000238.1:0-2635 GCA_041737975.1 Geobacterales bacterium
TTGATGAATTTCTTGCTGTTGTTAACTCCAGCAGCTTCAGATCGGTCAGTCGTTACGGTAAATATCTTTTTTTCGGTTTTGATAACGCTGCGTCACAAATCTATCTGGCTCTGCATCTGCGCATGACCGGTATTGCTTATATCAATAACTCAGAACAATCCCCCGCTCCCCATAACCGTTTTTCCATTCATCTAGATAACGGAATGGCACTGAGATTTGACGATCCTCGAAAATTTGGTCGTGTATGGCTGGTCAAGGACCCTGCAACTGTAACTGTCGGACTTGGACCGGATGCCTTGACAGTAGGGGCGGATGAGTTCTGTAGCCGCCTGAAAAATACTAATCGTCAGCTAAAGGTTTTACTTCTTGATCAGTCATTTGTTGCCGGTATCGGTAATATTTATGCGGATGAGAGCCTTTTTATGGCCGGTTTGAATCCGTTACAAAAGTCATCATGTTTAAATGATTCAAAAATGCTTACTCTGCACGAATCTGTTATTGCTGTATTACAGGAAGCGGTGGCAACCGACGGGGCCAATATTGACGGCGTTTTTAAGGCTGGTAACTACAGGGTAAAAGTTTATGGAAGGCAGGGGCAGGCTTGTATCAAATGCGGCGAAAAGATTGTTAAAATCAGGGTAGGGCAGCGGGGCACGCATTTTTGCCCCCTATGTCAACCCTTAGAGTAATAAAAATACTAACCAGGTTTTTTCCAGTTGAATGCCCGCATTTGAATTTCCGACATGACATTCGGGTTAATTCCGATAGACGCCAGTTGATCTGTTGCTGCACTCATGTCAAGCTCTTCAAGGTACTCCATAATGCGCAGCAGGTTGCCGTAATCCCCCTTACGTGCCAGTAGTGCTGCCGCAACCTCCTCGTTCAGGTTGAGATTTGTAATGATATCTTCAACACTGATATCGTAGATGTTTTCCAGCAGTGACAGAATGCCGGTCATGAATGCCCGTTCAGGTGATTCATCATCCTGTTGCAGGTTAGGATGAACAAAGGCCATCTGCTCCATCAATCCGGCCCTGGTGGCTGCCATATCGACCAGAGGATGTTCAAGGGCATCATCACCATCGGCAGCAAAAAGTGCCAGCTGAATCCAGCGCTTGATCTGAAGTCGACCGGTCATGGCAATTGCATGGCGCACACCCTGAATCTTCTGGCGCTGTCCGAATGCAACTGAGTTTACCAGCATCAGGAGCTTGTAGGTCAGTGTCGGACTATCCCGGAAAGCGTCCTCCAGCTCCTGGATACCAGCTTCTTCCGCAAGAAGACGCAATAGTTTTAACAGTGTTGTTGCGTCCGCATCCATCTTCTTCTTTTTTAACACGTCCGGTCTGGCAAAATAATACCCTTGAAAATAATCAAAACCCAGGGCATGGCAGATCATGAACAGATCAACTGTTTCAACCTTTTCTGCTAAAAGTTTGCAGGGAAACTGACGGAGAAGTTTTACAAGTCCAGGCAGGGATTCAACCGGAGTCTGCAGCAGGTCGATCTTAACGATATCCACAATGGAATATAGTTCCAGAAAATCAGGATGGTACTGGTGATCATCCAGAGCCAGACTGAATCCGGCTTCCTTGAGGGCAATGCAGCGTTCAATCAGGGCGGGTGAAGGTTCAATTGTTTCCAGCAACTCTATTACAATATGGTCCTGGGGCAGCAGTTCCAGGGCATCATCCATCAACATATCGTAATCAACGTTGATAAAGCCTTTTCGTCCGCCCAGAAGTTCAATAATACCAAATGAAGAAAGAGTATTTATAATGACGTTGGCAGTGGCTCGGCCATTGTCCAGAAATACTGCTGAATTTGCTTCTGTGGAGCGGAAAAGCAGCTCATAGCCGTAGAGATGCTCATTTCGGTCCAGAATTGGTTGTCTACCGATTATACAGTGTTCCGTCATGCCATGCTCCAACTTGAAATAAATATCAACATTTCAATTATTCGGCAGGTAATCTTCTCTGACCGGAGAGAATACTTCAATTGCGACAGAATCAGCCAAAATTTCGGCACAATGCAGTTGTGTCCCGCCAATGCACCAGCTGTCTCCTGGCACTACATCATGAACTTGGTTATCGATAGTTAGTCTTATCCGACCCTTAACCAGATATCCGGATTGTTCATGCGGGTGAGAATGCATTGGTAGAACAGCACCCTGTTTCAGCCGGAACTCAACCATCAGGCTTTTATCACCATAGACCAGTGTTTTCTGTTCGATGCCATCCAGAACAGAGTTGTAGCCATCATTGCTATGATTTGTAAACATTGAATACCTCGGGCAGGGATAACTTTATAACTACTTCAGTGAATGCAGACCGATCATGTTTCCTTCAGTATCAATCAGTAATGCGATGTATCCATACTGGCCAATGGAAAACTTTTCATTCTGGATTTTTCCGCCAGCTTCGGCTGCCCTGGCAGCTTCAATTGCACAATCATCGCAACTGAAATAAACAATTGTGCTATTACCGCCTGAAGGGCAACCGGTCATTTTGACCAGTGCACCACTGGCTCCCATTTTCTCCATATTCATGGGGAAACCCCACAGTTCCAGATTGCTGATTGGACTTTCAAGTTGCTCCAGCTTGACTTGAAAGACAGACTCATAAAACTTAATTGC
>JBGSQR010000255.1:0-5878 GCA_041737975.1 Geobacterales bacterium
ATTACATGACACCAGTGACATGTCGCATAACCGATAGAAAGAAAGATAGGAAGATTTTCTCTATGAGCCTTATCAAAGGCTTCACTACCCCATTCATACCAGTCAACCGGGTTTTCGGCATGCTGCAGAAGGTAAGGACTACGGGCAAAAATCAGGCGGTTATATAAATCCCCTCCATCAGGAGGAATATTTGACTTATCCAGAGTCATAAGAGCAGCCAGGTGAGCACCACTATCTAAAGTTTTCATAAGACCTCTTTTCACATTAAAATTCTGAATTTTATCACTACCACTTTTGTTTCATTTCAAAAGCCAGAATTGCAGGTAGGTTTCGAATGAAGGTCTTGATACTGTGAGGAGACTTCCAGATCATCCTGGTATACCCCCAATGAATCCTGGTACGTCGATAAAAGCGGCTGATAAACTCGTCATATAACTTTTCCAGCTGCTCTTTGGTCATTCCATGGGGAATAAAAACGAAGTTCAGACAATTCATCAATGACCATTTTTCATCAAACTCACCAAAATCACGGATCGTTTTATAAACCGGTGCGCCGGGGAAAGGAGTAAATTTAGTTACATTAATTTCCTCTAGCGGCAAAGAGAGTGCATAATCAATCGTCCTTCTGATAGCAGCTTCATCCTCACCCGGTAGACCAATCATGAACAGTCCTTTAACACGCATTCCTGCATCACGTACCATCTTAAGTTTCCTGCCGACTTCATCCAGACCAAAAAACTTACGATGTTTTTTCAATACTTCCGGATCACCGGATTCAATACCAAAGTTGACCTGCCAGCAGCCGGAGTTTTTAAGTAGTGTCAGCAGTTCTTCATCCACATGCTCAAGCCGTGCAATACAGTTATAGGTAACATCCAGCTGTTTCTGTGCCTTTAACTCACAAAAACGTGCAACCCGCTTTCGATCAAATGTAAACAGATCATCATAAAAAAACACATGACGAATACCATAATCACGGTTCAGCATTGCCATGTGCTCAATAATATAATCAGGTGAATTAAAACGAAAACCACTGGAAAATACGGAGCGGTCACAGTAGGAGCAGGAATATGGACAACCACGACTGGAAATAATGCTGGTATTTGGAGCGGTCGGATAACTAAATAACGGCAGGTTGTAACGTTGTGGGAATTGTGGCAACAAGTGATAGGCAGGGAACGGCAGGTCATCAAGATTTTTAATCAGATCACGAACTCCCGTGAATGTGCAAATTCCGTTTATGCGGCAGGCAACACCAGCAATATTTTCTACCGATTTAAAGCCTGACTGAACAAGCTCCAGCATCGTTATTTCACCTTCTCCAATAACCAGATAGTCAATTGCCTGAAATGAATCAAGCAAAGATGCACCGATAGTACAGGCATGTGCACCACCAAAGACCGTAATAATTTCAGAGTTACGCTCTTTGAGTAACTCTGAAATATGATTACCCTCAAGAAATGAGGAAGTTGTACATGAGAAACCGACTACATCCGGATTTCTGGAAAGAATTTTATCAACCAACACCTCCGGGGCAGAAGGCATGCCATAACAGTCTATAACCTCAACCTCAATACCGTTTTGTTCAAGCACAGCAGCTATACTCAAAAGTCCAAGAGGCGGCATCAGATTAAATACTGAGCTAATGTCTTTTTGATCTAACAACCAGTTGCTTCCATGGGGATGGACAAATAGAACCTTCAAATGCAACCTCCGGAATCTCTCTTCAAAAAATCTTATCTGCTACAGTTTTAAAATTTAAGAACCAACTTTACAAGTTTGATAGAATAAAGCAATTATTGTCTTAAAACCATAACCAAAACTCTAAAACTTAATCACAAGGAATTGAAATTGGTAGAAACAACAGGAAACATCTGGGATTACCTGGATAATTCAATCATTGCAATCACAACTAACGGCTCGGTATCCCGTAGCGGTAAAGCAATTATTGGTCGGGGGGTGGCTGCACAGGCGGCCGTAAAATTCCAAAAAATCCCTGAAATACTTGGTGCTGCCATAACAAATAGTGGAAACCACGTCCATTATCTTGATAACAACATCGTTAGCTTTCCAGTGGAACACTCTCCATATGAAATACCGGATCTAAACTTGATAAAACGCTCCGCAATTGAGCTGGTACAAAAAGCAGACGAATTTGGTTGGTCTCAAATTGTGGTACCAAGACCTGGATGTGGGGGTGGTGGGCTTTTGTGGAAGGATGTCAAACCGATACTGGAGACTTACTTTGATCAGCGATTTATAGTTATCACTGTTGAAAAATAGGCAAAAAGGCTTCAGCCTTTCCACCCCTTAGCGCCGCGACCAATGACAACCGCACCGGTACGCACGAGCTCTTTTAAGCCCAGAGGCCGCAAAAGTTCCAGAATTGCATCGATCTTGACCGGGTCACCGGTTGTTTCAATAGTATAAGACTTTGGTGTGACATCGATAATTTTGGCCCTGAAGATATCAACAATCCGCAGAACCTCTGCACGACTGTCATCCTCAGCAGAGACTTTTATCAAAGCCATTTCCCGTAAAAGCCCACTGCCATCAGTAAAATCAATAACCTTGACAACGTCAATCAACTTATTCAGCTGCTTGGTGATCTGTTCCAGTATGTTTTCATCACCATTGGTTACAATGGTAATGCGCGACATGCCCTCTTCATTTGTAGGAGCAACGTTCAAAGAATCAATATTGAATCCACGGGCGGAAAACAAAGATGCAACACGAGAAAGGACGCCGAATTCATCTTCAGCCAGTACAGAAATGGTATGTGACTGTTTCATGAGAACCTCCAAAAGCATTTAGCCTGAAGAACAACGACCTCATCACTTACCTGCAAATCTATTCAGTCAATTCAAATCAGTATTAACCGCTCCATCCCTTGGCGCCTCGTCCTATAGCAACGGAGCCGGTCCTGACGACCTCTTTAAGACCCAGAGGACGGAGAAGTTCGAGAATAGCTTCAATCTTTGCGGGGCTCCCTGTTGTCTCAATTGTATATGATTTCAAAGTCACATCAATAATCTTGGCCCTGAAAATATCCACAATCCTGAGTACTTCAGCACGGCTGTCATCCTCAGCAGTCACCTTGATCAATGCCAATTCACGCTCAATACTGCTGCCATCGGAAAAATCAATTACCTTGATAACATCTATCAACTTGTTGAGCTGTTTGGTTATCTGTTCAAGAATATTGTCATCGCCGTGTGTAACAATAGTCAGTCGGGAAATTCCTTCCTCGTTTGTCGGGGCACCGATAAATGAGTCAATATTAAAACCCCGGCCGGAAAAAAGAGAAGCCACTCGTGAAACAACACCGAATTCATTTTCAACCAAGACAGTTATAGTATGCCGCATCTGATTCTCCGTAAGTGGCTTAAGCATTTAAAACCATTTCATTCAGTGAAGCACCGGCCGGGACCATCGGCATAACCTTCTCTTCACGGGCTACAATAAACTCCATTATTACCGGTCCAGGCTCAGCAAAACCCTGCTTGATTACACTCTCAACCTCTTCAGGCTTGGATGCTCTGAATCCCTTAGCGCCGTAGGCCTCTGCAAGCTTGGTATAATCTATCGGCAGTTCAAGACAGGTCGAAGAGTAACGCTTGTCAAAAAACAACTCCTGCCACTGCCTGACCATCCCCAGGAAATTATTATTTATGATAACAATTTTGACAGGTAGACGATTCTGCACCAAAGTTGCCATCTCCTGAATATTCATTTGAATACCACCGTCACCACAGATAGTGATCACCTGACGACCAGGAAATGCCGCCTGAGCCCCCATGGCGGCTGGCAATCCAAACCCCATGGTGCCAAGCCCACCGGATGAAAGTAGAGTGCGCGGCTTATTAAACTGAAAAAATTGAGCGGTCCACATTTGGTGTTGCCCAACATCAGTAGAAACTATTGCATCTTCATCAGACAGCTCTCTCAGTTTCTGAATCACATACTGTGGCTTAATAACAGTTTCACTTTGAGTAAAACCGAGTGGATGCTTTGATTTCCACCCTGCTATATCGGCATGCCAAGGGGTAAGTGCCTCTCTGAATTCATCGGCCTTTGGACCTAATTGATCTATCTGCAGGAGCATTTTTGCAAGCACATCCTTGACATCACCAACAATCGGTAAATCAACCCGAACATTCTTTCTGATCGAGGTAGGATCTACATCTATGTGCACAATCTTTGCGTGAGGTGCGAATGTGGCGATTTTACCAGTAACCCGGTCATCAAAGCGTGCTCCGACAGCAATAATCAGATCACTGTGAGTCATGGCCATGTTGGCACAGTAGGCTCCATGCATGCCGAGCATACCCAATGAGTTGATATCATTACCGGGAAATGATCCCAATCCCATCAGTGTTGATGTTACCGGAATTGTTAATTCAGTGGCAATCCTGGTCAGTTCCTCGGCGGCATTACTAAGCACAACCCCGCCACCAATATAAAAAACAGGCCGGATTGAAGCCATCAACATGCTGACGGCTTTTTCCACTTGTTTGGGATGTCCACCCTTTGTTGGCTTGTAACTTCTTATGTCAACAGACTCAGGATAATGAAACTCTGTCTGGGCGATCTGGACATCTTTCGGAAGGTCAACCAACACGGGCCCGGGACGACCAGTACGGGCAATGTAGAAGGCCTTCTTCATGATCAAGGCAAGATCCTTGACATTTTTTACCAGGAAATTATGTTTGGTACAGGAACGTGTAATACCCATGATATCAACTTCCTGGAACGCATCGTTTCCGATCAATGCAGTTGGTACCTGTCCTGTAATGATAACCATCGGTATGGAGTCGAGATAAGCGGTAGCTATACCTGTAACGGTATTGGTTGCACCTGGACCAGAAGTGGCGATGGCCACACCAACCTTACCAGTAGCACGGGCGTATCCGTCAGCGGCGTGGGTTCCGGCTTGTTCATGGCGCGGCATAATATGATGGATCTCTTTGCAACTAAAGAGTTCATCATAAATATTTATAACGGTGCCGCCAGGATAGCCGAATACGGTATCAACGCCTTCCTTCTTCAAACACTCCAACAGTATGCGTGCGCCATTCATTTTCATAAGCGTCCCTCGTTGTATCAAATCGGATCGACTTCTTTTCTGAAGACTTAGAAGTTATTCGGGTTACCTGTTACACTGTTGACAATCACATATTTCAATTCACCGTTCATATCAACCAGCTTTCGCTGATGACTGGTATTGTCAAAGTACAACTTATAGCATCCCACCGGAGTACTCTCTGAGTTCCAGTTGGATGTACAGAGGCGACCATCATCGGTTATATTCCATTTCCCCTTAAGTATTCCACCGTAAGAGCCTTTCCCGACAACAGTTCCGTTAGCATCCCAGTAGAATGTTTCCCCGCCGGTTGCAGTGACTGTATTTCCCTGAAAGACTTCACGTACTTCTTTAGCAGACAGCAGCAATGAGTTGGAATACTGCAGGTTTTGTTCAACAGTTGCACAACCTGCGGCCAAAGATAAAACAGCTGTAAGCATAAGTAGTTTATTCATTACACCCTCCAGATGCATTTAAGTTCAGTCAGCTGACAATACAGCGCCGGTGTGGGCCGATGTAACTGCCTTGGCATAACGTGCCAACCAACCGGTTTTGATTTTAGGTTCAGGTGCAGTCCATCTGGATTGCCGATCAGCAAGTGTAGCCTCATCAACAACAAGCTCCAATTTGCGCGCCGGAATATCTAGAACAATGGTATCACCATCCTCCACAAGCCCAATCGGTCCGCCCTGAGCAGCTTCTGGAGAAATGTGACCTATACAGGGACCACGGGTACCGCCGGAGAAACGACCGTCTGTGATCAGGGCAACCGAATCCCCAAGTCCCAATCCCATC
>JBGSQR010000369.1:0-7028 GCA_041737975.1 Geobacterales bacterium
CCATGGACGTCCATCTGAAATAAATGCCCATCCGCACAAAGCAGGGCCGATCATAGTAGTCCACAACGGCATCATCGAAAACTATCTGCCGTTGCGCGAGCAACTAAAAAGCCAAGGCCATACCTTCAGCAGTGAAACTGATACTGAAGTCATTTCGCACTTGATTGATGCAACATTAAAAACCGAACCGGACTTTGAGAAAGCGGTCATCCTGGCACTGGCACAACTGCGCGGCGCCTACGCTATCTGCGTACTGAACGAACTGGCTCCGGACACGTTGATAGCAGCAAAACTAGGTTCTCCCATGGTAGTTGGCCTGGGGGACAAAGAGTTTTTTATCGCTTCCGATATCCCTGCCATTCTTGCCCATACCCGCGAAATGGTATTCATGGAAGATGGCGAAATGGTTGTCTGCCGTGACGGCAAGGCTTCATTTTCCACCATTGGCGGCGTAGCACTGGAGAAGAAGGCCCGCCATATCGACTGGTCGCCACTGATGGCGGAAAAAGGCGGTTACAAGCATTTCATGCTGAAAGAGATCCACGAACAACCGCGTGCCGTGCGTGACACCATTGCCGGCCGTTTGCAGGAGGCTGAAGGGGATGTTTATCTTGAGGACCTGAACTTCAATGACCAGCAACTGGCTTCGATCAAGAGGATTGTGATTATCGCCTGCGGCACCTCCTGGCATGCCGCATTGGTTGGCAAATTCTACATCGAAGAGCATTGCCGCATCCCGGTAGAGGTGGATATTGCCTCCGAATTCCGTTACCGCAACCCGGTCATTGACCAGCAAACCCTGGCGATTGTCATCTCCCAATCCGGTGAAACAGCAGACACACTGGCCGCTCTGCGCGAAGCAAAATCACGCGGCGCCATGAACATGGCCATCTGCAATGTGGTTGACTCTTCCATCGCCAGAGAATCTGCCGGTGTGATCTATACCCACGCTGGGCCGGAAATCGGTGTTGCATCCACAAAAGCATTCGTAACCCAGTTAACCGCTCTATACCTGTTCACGATCCGTCTTGGCCGCGCAATCGGCAAAATCGACGCAGCAGAGGGCTTGCGCATGATTCTGGCGCTCAAGAAAGTTCCGGCACTGCTGGAAGAAGTGCTTAAGCTGAATGATGTTACCGAAAGAATCGCCAAAAAATACATGAATGCCCGCGACTTCCTCTACCTGGGACGTGGCAAAAACTTCCCCATCGCCCTGGAAGGCGCTCTCAAGTTGAAGGAAATCTCCTATATCCATGCAGAAGGCTACCCGGCTGGCGAAATGAAGCATGGCCCGATTGCACTGATTGATGAAAACGTACCGGTCGTCATGCTGGTGCCACGCAACAGCGCCTACGAAAAAACCCTTTCCAACATGGAAGAGGTCATTGCCCGCAGTGGCCGCGCCATTGCGATCTGCACCGAAGGTGACGACGAAATCCGCGGCCGCGCCGAGGACGTTATTGAGGTACCTACACTGGATGAGGATCTTGATCCATTGCTGCTTTCAGTCCCGCTGCAACTACTGTCCTACCACATCTCGGTTCTCAAGGGGACCGACGTTGACCAACCGAGAAATCTGGCTAAATCGGTTACTGTTGAATAGCTTGAAACCGTTTTAAAATTTAAATTCATCTTCCGCGCCTTAGGGCCTCGATCCGTTCCTCCAGCGGCGGATGACTCATGAACAGCCGTTTAAGCCCACCTCCCGTTGTACCGGATATGCCGAAGGCGGACATCTGGTCCGGCAGGTGAGGCTGACCCGCTGTTTGTTTCAATTTCTCCAGGGCCGCCACCATCTTGTCCCGTCCGGCCAGTGCCGCGGCACCGGCATCGGCCCGAAATTCCCGCTGCCGACTAAACCAGAAGACTATCATGCTGGCCAGGATTCCGAACACAATTTGCGCAATCATTGAGGTTATAAAAAAACCGGGACCATGCCCCCGTTCGGTCTTGAATATCACTCTATCCACCAGATAACCGGCCAACCGGGAGGCAACGATAACAAAGGTGTTCACAACCCCCTGAATCAGGGCCAGAGTAATCATGTCACCGTTGGCGACATGACTGACCTCATGAGCCAGCACCGCCTCGGCCTCGTTGCGGTTCATTACCCGCAGAAGACCTGAACTGACAGCAACCAGAGCGCTGTTGCGGCGCATACCGGTTGCAAAGGCATTAATATCCGGCGCATCGTAGATCGCTACTTCCGGCATATTGATGCCGGCCTTCAAAGACTGTCGGCGTACTACCTCCAACAGCCAGACTTCCTGTTCATTAGCTGCGCTGGTAATTACACGAGCGCCGGTCAGACGTTTAGCAGTCCATTTGGAAATGGCCAGTGATATCAGCGAGCCACCGAAGCCGAACACGGCGGCAAATACAATCAGGTTGCCCATGTCCAGACCCTGCTCATTCAGCATCGAACCGACCCCCAACAGGTTCAGCACAATGCTAAGGACAAAGACAATTGCCATATTGGTAATCAGAAACAATGCTATTCTCTTAAACATGAGACCTCCTCATTTTTATACATATCTATCAATCCGGCAGTTATTACCCTGGCTCCATACCCCACAAAAACTGAACTCCATTGCAGATAATAGCCAATGCGACTAATCTCATATTTGTGTTTTTTTCATATAGCAGCCATTCTCCCCATATTCACGCCCTTCGTAAGTCTTACGTTCATATGACTGCATCTTCTTACCAGCATTTTTATATAGATGATTTTGCAAAACTGCCGAAATACGAATTTCCGGCTTATCAATAATTACATCCAGTTCACCTTTGTCAAGCCAGACACCATTGCAATCAGGACAACAATCTATTTCAATCCCTTGAATACTAATAGTTAGAAGGTCAACGGTTTTGCATAGCGGACATTTCATACATGCATTTTCCTTGTGTGATAATCCTTAATTGTCCTTGTTAAATAGTTATCGCCTATTTCTCTTTCTCAAGCTGCTTTTGCAGAGCAGCAGACTGTGCAGTAAGCTCTTTTGTGGTCTTCTGGCGAAATTTATCAAGCCGCGCCGCAATCTCGGGATGCTTGATGGAAAGAATTGAACATGCCAGATAAGCAGCATTTTTGGCTCCATCAACTGCTACAGTTGCCACCGGAATTCCAGGAGGCATCTGAACTGTGGAGTAGAGGGCATCGACTCCGCCAATAGCTCCTGATGATAGGGGAACTCCGATAACAGGCAAAGTCGTGTGTGAGGCAATGACTCCAGCCAGATGAGCAGCCATGCCCGCTCCGGCAATCAGCACCTCTATACCGCGATCTCTTGCGCTACGGGAATACTCAGCCGCTTTGTCCGGCAAACGATGTGCCGAGCAGATATCCATCTCGCAGGCAACTCCCATCTCCTTGAGTACTTCAGCCGCTTTACGCATTACCGGCAGATCGTTGTTGCTTCCCATTAAAATTCCAACCAAAGCTTTTTTCATAAGACTAGACCCTTTTATTTATTCTAATAGTTTTTACAGTGATGTCCGAAATTAAGTCATGTTTTACTTTTATCTCTGGAATATATATCGATTCAATCAGTCAAAAAAATCATGTAACAGGTTTTTATACGTGTTATTTTAGTTTCCACTTTCCAAATCAGAAACCAATAGCTTCAGATCGGCAGTTTCCCTATGAAAACTATTTTAACTTCTGGAACAGCCCTTTAAGCGGTTTATACTCAAACAGCTCTCCGGTATTCAGGTCAAAATACCAGCCATGCAATGAAATTATTCCATCTGCGACTCTTTGATCTATCCATGGAAAAGTAAGCAAATTTTCTATAGAGAGAAGTATGGCCGCCTGCTCGACTGCTCGCTGCTGAAGCTTAAAATCTTTGTCCGGTAATTCAGCCAATACTTTTTCCCGTGCCGGGATAGCAATCGACATCCAACTGGAAATAAAACTATCCCCTTTACATCCGCAACTGTCATTCATAAGGGCATTAATGCCACCACATTGGGAGTGCCCAAGTACGATGATATGCTCCACACCAAGATGACAGACCGCAAATTCCAGTGCGGCACTGACACCATGGAAACCGCCGTTTTCTTCATATGGAGGTACCAGGTTAGCTACATTTCGTACTGTAAAAATCTCACCCGGCAAACAGTTAGTGAGGATGGCAGGATCAACCCGCGAATCAGAACAGCCGATGATCATAGTTTTGGGGTTTTGCCCCTGCTTTAGCGGCTCAAACTGCGGACTTTCAGGGCCGAAATAATCATTTTGAAAAGTACGGAAACCGGTTATAAAACGTTCAATATCTTTCACTGAATGCCCTTATAAAATTGTCATTTTAATCAATCAGTATATTAACAATATCACATTGCAGATTAATGGCTCATTAAAAGCCGGGAACTATTTTACAAAATCAGAGCCCGCCTGACTGCCAACATTGCGATCTGATTTCCGCCTGCAGAAGGAGTATTACACGAGGGGCATTTCATGCCGTTTTCTCTTCTGGCATAGTTTTCATAAATTGCTTTTCTTCTTTTTGACTTTCAACAGCTTGAATTATCACTGTACTTTTCGAACGGTTCTGACAAGCACTGCCTGCTCTCATACGTGCTATGCGCTCTTTGACCATGATAAGAAGATTTCTGGCCCAGATAAATTCAGTTGCCAGTATCGCTAACCCAATTGGGATAACTACAACTGCAGGACCGGGTAAGACAATCATGGCTATTCCGACCGCCAGGACTGTGAAGCCGACAACAGTAACGATCATGCGTTTTGCCTGCGTCAATGTTCGCAAAACAAAGTGTTTCATTTGTTATCCTGTCAGAGTGGATTATTTATGACGGTAATGATGTGCCGCTCGTTGTTATTTAAGTTGTCTGTGCCTGAACAATCCATACAAATGCCATTACCACGAGCCCTGTAATCAGTATCTTCATCGTCTTTTCCCTTGTTTAAACTTATAAATAAATTATTCATTTGAGGGATAATCACTGCTTTTTAGGTTCTTATCAAATTCCACCACTACAACCCTTGAGAACTTTGCGCCCTTTTCTTTTTAATATAGCGGTAAATAAGGTACCCGCCTCCAGCCAGTAGAATGATTTCAACAAAACCTATTCCACCACTGCCTCCCATACCACCTCCTGCCCCAGCACCTGCACCGGCAAAGCTGCTGAATAGCATGCTACCCAGCATGCCACCCATCATGCCGCCAGCCATGCTCCGCATGAACCCTCCACCTTGTTGTTGGAAATTGCCGGGAGGTGGGGCAGCCTGCTGACGTGATTGACCGGGCTGTTGATAAGCCGGTGCAGCAGGTTTGGAATAACTGCGTGACCCACGGCTGCCGGAAGAGCTGCCCCTGCCTGCCCTTGCTTCAGCATTAATCTCAAATACAGTGAGACTTAGAAACAGAACGGCCGCTAAAAGTGTAAATATTTTGGTAACCCGGTTTTTCATTTTTATCTCCATGTTTTGCGTTGTTCCGGTTTAGCCGGAGAAGCGTTGTTTATGTTAATTATCGGTGGTGTTTTCCAGGTGTGGCTGATGAAGTTTGACCGGCTTGCTCTGCCTGATTCTCAAGTTGAGCATTTCAACAACTACCGAGAAAGCCATAGTGAAATAGATATATCCCTTTGGTATGTGCATATCCAGACCATCACCCATTAATGCTACGCCGATCAGAAGCAGAAAGCTCAAGGCCAGCATTTTTATAGTAGGGTGCTGTTCTACAAAAGCACTGATTTTTCCAGAAAAAAACATCATAAAAACAACTGCAATGACAACTGCGGCGATCATGATGCTCAGCTGTTCCGCCATCCCCAGGGCGGTTATGATCGAGTCAAGGGAGAATACAATATCCAGAAGCAGTATCTGAAAAATAACGGCTTTGAAGGTTTTTCCAACACGGTTGGGGGAAAAGCCATCCTCTCCTTCAAGTTTTTCATGTATTTCCATGGTGCTTTTCCAGATAAGAAAAAGTCCGCCTGTAATAAGAATAAGATCGCGGCCGGAAATTTCATTACCTAGAACAGTGAAAAACGGTACAGTAAGTCCCATCAACCAGTTAAGCGAAAACAGCAGGGCTATGCGGATAAACATTGCCAGTCCAAGTCCGATCAGTCGGGCCTTTTCCTGGAGATGATGCGGGAGTTTACTTGCTTGAATGGAGATGAAGATAATGTTGTCAATTCCGAGTACAATTTCCAGTGCAGTTAGTGTTACCAATGCCATCCAGACCTGCGGGTCCGTCAACCACTCCATTATGCCCTCTCCTTTTGCGGTTTATTAATTTTGAAGGTCAGTCCAAACATAATTTTCTGCGTTTAGTTAACCAGAGATGAAATGCTTCTTTCATTATGTCCGAGACACTTTTTGATGTTGATTTTGTCAGCTTTTCCAGTGTTTTCTTTTCTTCATCATTAATACGAAGTGAAATCACATTTTGTATGGAATCAACGCTGTCTTTTTTCTTTTTATCTGTTTTAGGTTTTTTAGAAAAATGGTTTTTAGTGTATTGCATTTATTCCTCCAATTTTTGATGATGTTGTAAACAATCTTTAAGCTTCATTTTCTACTAATGGCAGTAGAACAGTAAATCTGCTCCACTTGCCAGGCTCGCTGATCACGGTAACTTTCCCATCATGTGCCTCAATTATTGCCTTGACGATGCTTAACCCCAGCCCACTGCCCTCACTGCCACGAACCGCTGCGGCACGATAAAATCTTTCAAAAACAAGATTTTTATCTTCCGGTCCGATACCGATACCGTTGTCGTGAATAATAATGGCTACATGTCCGGTTTTGTACTGACTTGCCGAGATCTGTACCTCTCCTCCTTTGTGGCTGTATCGAATAGCATTCTCAACCAGGTTAAGGATCGCCTCTTCCAATGCAGTCTGAACTCCAAAAACCTGAAGTGAATCGTCTACTGAAACTGATATATGAATATCTTTTCTGGAAGCCAGCGGTTCTGTCAAACGTACTGCATGCTTGGTCAGGTCATGAATATTTACCGGATGGAAATTCATGGCGCCCAATACACCTGCATCCAGCC
>JBGSQR010000290.1:0-3171 GCA_041737975.1 Geobacterales bacterium
GACGAGCTTTATCAGGTTATGCAGGAGCAGGCCGGAGAGGTTTTGCTGGCAGCTCTGCGTAATCCTGCGCTGGATGAAAATCATCTTCTGGCGCTGTTAAAGCGCCGTGGGTTACCGGAAGAGCTTTTTACAACATTTTATGCCGGTAAACGGTTGCTGGAAAGCTATAAGGTCAAAGTGGCCGTAGTCTGCCATCCGGATAACCCGCCACATGTTGCCCAGACCTTGCTCTCCCAGCTATATATCTTCGATCTGGCTAAGATTTCATCCATGCCTGGGACCAATGCAGACTTACGATTGGCTGCCGAACGCTACATCATCAAGCTGCTTCCTACACAGCCTCTGGGAAATAAACTGGCCCTGGCCCGGCGGGGAACATCGGCAGTTGTGGAAGCACTCCTGCGAGAAGGAATACCATCCGTGGTTGAAGCTAGCCTGGAGAATCCGCATCTTAAAGAAGGTGCTGTACATCAGTTTATCGCATCGTATCAGTCTTCTGCTGAAACTATTTCCATGGTGGCTCGCAGCGCCCGTTGGAAAGGGCGACCAAATATCCGACTGGTCATCTTGAAAAATCCCAGAACGCCAACTGTCTGGTTTACATCATTTCTGCCAGGTCTTTCCCCACAGGTGGTCAGGGAATTGCTTTCTCTGCCAAGGCTGACCATGGCTCAAAAGGAAGTGCTGCGCAAGGCATTAATAAATCACAAGGGAGCGCACAGTTGAATGTTTTAAGATTATTTATATTTGTAATGATGACCTGCCTCTGCGCTACTACTTCTTTTGCCGACTCCTATGCCGTTGCCAGGATTGCAGCGCCTGTGCTTAATTCCCCGGAATTCGGAAAAGTCTTTGGGGGGCGGGATGGCAAGACATTGAAGACCGATAGCTGTGGTCAGGTGCGTGAAATGGAATTCATCGCCCAGCCAGGTACGGTTTTTAAGGTTACGGGCAAGTCCGGTAGTGCTAAAAATACTGTCTATCGTGTTGTCACAGATGAGTATCCTGCTGCAGCTGGAATCTCTCTATATGTTGATGGCCGCTTTCTGGAGTTACGCAACGATCTGCCGCAACCCCGC
Source organism: Geobacterales bacterium (assembly GCA_041737975.1). Taxonomy (GTDB): domain Bacteria; phylum Desulfobacterota; class Desulfuromonadia; order Geobacterales; family Pseudopelobacteraceae; genus JBGSQR01. The sequence continues at coordinate 1,080 of JBGSQR010000290.1, forward strand.
AAAAGGGTGGTCTCATCAAAGCAGGAGATTGTCAGCCGGATGATAGCAGCCAACGGGATGCCTTATGTCTGGGGTGGCAATGTCAGGCAAGGAGTCTTTGAGCTGTTTGATTTCTACTATCAGGGAAAAATTCAGAAAAAAGATGAAAAACGCCTGGCACTGGCCGGTTTGGACTGTTCAGGGCTGCTGTATGAAGCCACAAACGGCTGGACGCCACGTAATACCTCGTCATTGATCCGGTTTGGAGATAGTGTGCCTGTCGCCGGAAAAAACCTCACGCAGATAGGGGCATTGCTGGAACCGCTGGATCTGATTGTTTGGAACGGCCATGTGTTGATAGTGCTGGACAAGCAAACTATTGTCGAAAGCCGATTGGAATGCGGCAAGCCGGGAAATGGCGGCGTGATTATTTCCCCGCTGCAACAGAGGCTGGCCAGTATCATGAAAACGCGCCAGCCGGTCAATGAATGGCCGGCTGGTGGTAAAAAGAAGGACGTGTTTGTGGTTAGAAGGTGGTATCCAATCTGACTAATCCGGCTTATAGGGGCTGATTGCAGTGATATAAACGGTCAGATCACCATTCGGGCGCCGGATCAGTACCTCATCATCCAGCCTTTTGCCCAACAGCGCCTGCCCTACTGGAGAATCGATGCTGATTTTGCCAAGTTTTACGTCAAACTCATCCGGCCCGACTAGTTGGTAGCAGTACTGCCCGCCGTCCATATCTTCATACGATACCCAGCAACCAAAACTGATCGCCTTGGGGTTGGCAGGCAGCGAGGCTACTTTTAGCACTTTCAGTCTGCCGCCCAGATGCTTCAGTCTGCTATCTATTTCACGTAAACGTTTCTTGCCATAGATGTACTCGGCATTCTCCGAACGGTCTCCCTCCTCCGCCGCTGCAGTAACGCCCTTGACGATTTTCGGACGCTCCACCCGCCAGAGATGGTCAAACTCTTCTTCCAGTACTTTTATGCCTGCAGCTGTAATCAGGTTGGTTTTCATGGAAACAGCGCCAATCCATCTAGCCCCATGGTTTCGGGGAAGCCGCAGACAATATTCATGTTCTGGACAGCCTGACCGGATGCCCCTTTGACCAGATTGTCAATAGCTGAAACAATAATGATCTTGCCGGTACGTTTGTCCACAACCGGTGCGATATCGCAGAAGTTTGAACCGCGCACAAAAGCGGTTGAGGGCAGGTTGCCCTGTGGCAACACGCGCACAAATGGCTCGCTCTTGTAAAATTCCCCATAGAGTTTGTGCAGCTGGTCAGTGGTTACATCTTTCAATCCCGAGGCATAGACAGTTGAAAGAATGCCACGATCCATCGGTACAAGGTGCGGCGTAAAGGTCACTTTCAGTTCTGTTCCGGCCAACAGTGACAATTCCTGCTCAATTTCAGGAGTATGACGGTGGACACCGCCGACGCCATAGGCTTTAAAGCCCTCATTGACTTCGCAGTAGAGCGAATCTACCTTGGCGGAACGGCCGGCACCGGTAACACCGGAAGCGGAGTCTGCGATGATGTTCTGAGGATCAATCAGCCCCTTTTTTAGCAGCGGAGCCAGTGCCAGAATAATGCTGGTCGGGTAGCAGCCCGGGTTGGCAACCAGTTTGGCCCCCTTGATTTTGCTGCGCCGGATTTCCGGCAGACCGTAAACTGCTTTCTTCAGCAATGCGGGGTTCATGTGCGGTTCGTACCATTCACCATAAACCGCCGGGTCTGTCAGACGGTAATCGGCGGAAAGGTCTATGACCTGTTTACCGAGTTTGAGGAAGGTCGGAACAACTTCCATGGCGGCTTTATGAGGCAGGGCGGTAAAGATTATATCTGATTTTTCAGCCACTCTGACCGGTTCCAGATTTTCCAGTACCAGATCACAACGCCCGCGCAGGGTCGGAAAAACCTCGGAAATGCGTTTTCCTGCACTCTGCTCGGATGTAACACAGGAAACAACTACCTCCGGGTGGCAGTGCAGCAGTCTGATCAGTTCCAGCCCGGTATAACCGCTGGCACCAACAATGGCGACTTTTAACATATATAAAACCTCCAGGAAATAATATTCCCCCTCCCTTTACGGGAGGGGGT
>JBGSQR010000292.1:0-2491 GCA_041737975.1 Geobacterales bacterium
CCGGCAATGCCAATATGGAATCCGCCATTTATGCCCTCAAACATGGTGTTCATGATTATCTGGTCAAACCTGTAAACTCGGACGAATTCCTGCATTCTGTTGCCCAGTGCCTTGAAAAACGCAGAATTCTTGATGAAAATGAAGAACTGAAGAATATGCTCAACCTGTTTCAGACCAGCCAGAATATTTCCGGATGTCTTGACCTGGAGCGTATCTGTCATCTCACACTTGAAGCTGTTGTACGTGAACTTGGAGTCAGTCGAGGAATAGGGCTGTTTGTAACTGAAAACGGTCTGGAGCTGAAAGAGGTTAAGGGGCTGTCCAACCCTGTTGCATTTATTTTACATAATATGATACTGCCATTTCTTGGCAAAGATCTGAAAAAATCCAAAGTGGTTCAAAAGATTGTTTTTTCGAAGCAACAGGCGTTTGAAGTTGAAGTTACTCAATCCGGAGTAACCCAGGCTTACCTGATTTTTGTCCGAAACAAAGGTGCTTTGATTGGTCTGGTTGCAGCCTTCAATGACTTTGATACTGATCTGCCGGATTTTGAACCGAAGAGTAAAAACGTCATGTTTCTTTTGGAGCAATCCGTAAGAGCATTTGATAATGCCCAAAAGTTTAATCATGCCAAGGATATGTTGTTTGTTGATGACCTGAGCGGAATGTACAATAATCGTTACCTGGAAGTTGTTCTGGAGCGTGAGCTTAAACGCGTAGAACGTTATACTTCGCATCTGGCGATCATCTTTCTTGATCTGGACTGCTTCAAGCTAGTCAATGACACCTATGGCCATCTGGTTGGCAGTAAGGTGCTGAAAGAGATGGGATCACTACTCAAAAAGTCTGTTCGTGATGTGGATGTTGTGATCCGTTACGGAGGAGACGAGTATACTATAGTACTGGTTGAAACACGGCCGGAAGAGGCCCTGGTTGTCGCTGAACGTATCCGGAAAAGAGTAGAAACAAATAATTTTCTGGCGTCGGAGGGATACAGCATCCGTTTGACATGCAGTATTGGTTACTCCTGCTGTCCGGAAGATACGGTTTCCAAACATGATCTGCTTGAAATGGCTGACAAGGCTATGTATGTAGGAAAGAGCAAAGGCAAAAACTGTGTTAATCGCTTCCTGAGAACCTCCTGAAATAAATTCTTATTAGTCCACCACAAAACAATTAAGAGGATAGTATGGCCATAACGGCAATTAAGGGATTTAACGATATCCTGCCTGATGAAACCGGCAGATGGCAATATATTGAGCAGGCAGCAAGGCAGACGTTCGAGTTAAACGGTTTTTCAGAAATTCGTGTACCAATTATGGAAAAGACGGATCTGTTTTGCCGTTCAATCGGCGATGCCACCGACATTGTAGAAAAAGAGATGTATTCCTTTGTTGATAAAGGTGAAAACAGCATCACTCTCAGACCGGAAGGTACTGCCGGTGTTATGAGGGCGTTGATTGAAAACAAGCTCTATGCAACTGATCCTGTCAGTAAGCTCTATTATCTGGGACCGATGTTTCGTTATGAACGGCCTCAAAAAGGTCGCTATCGTCAGTTTCATCAGATCGGTGCCGAAGTAACCGGAGTTAACGATCCGATGGTTGATGCCCAGGTGCTGAATATGCTCTGCGCTTTTTTCAAAAAGATCGGGCTTGATGAACCAAAGCTTCAAATCAATTCACTCGGCTGCCACGATTGTCGTCCGGACTATCGAAAGTCACTGCTGGAGTTTCTGGAAGTTCGTCTTGATCATCTGTGTGAAGACTGCAAACGGAGATTCAAGACAAACCCTTTGCGCACACTGGACTGCAAGGTGCCAGGTTGCGCCGAGGCAACTGCCGGTGCTCCATCCATGCTGGATCACCTTTGCAACAGTTGTGACGAGCATTTTGGAACCGTTAAAAATTACCTTGAACTGACCGGAACTACTTATAATATCAACCCGCGTATGGTCAGAGGTTTGGATTATTATACCCGGACCACATTTGAGCTGGTAACCGGTCTGTTGGGATCTCAATCAGCCGTTGCTGCCGGAGGCCGTTATGATGGTCTGATCTCTCAATTGGGCGGTCCCTCCATACCTGGCATTGGTTTTGCCATCGGTGTTGAACGCGTAGCTCTTTTATTGGAAGAACGTGATTTTGCAAAACGACCGGATCTATTTATAGCAACACTTGGTGCTGATGTTCGTAACAAGGCTTTTACTTTGATGACGGAGCTTCAGCAGGCGGGTGTAAGGGTTGAGCTGGATTACGAGGGTAAAAGCCTGAAGAGTCAGATGCGGCGCGCAGACAAGCTAAATGCACGATACAGTGTTGTTATCGGAGAGAATGAAGTGGCATCCGGCAAGGCCATTTTTAAACGCATGGAAGATGGTGAACAGATAGAGTCGGATTTGACGGCTGAAGCCGCAGGAAAAATATTGTGTTAAAATTGAAAGGCGGGTTTACCCGCCTTTATTTTTTCCCCTCCACTTGCGGGAGGGGGT
>JBGSQR010000303.1:0-14063 GCA_041737975.1 Geobacterales bacterium
GTTTTGAAAGAAGCTATTCAATCCGCCCTGCAAAAGGCTGTACCGGATGCAATTGCCATATTTGAGAAGTAATTCAACCCTGTTTTAAAGCGGTCAGAGAAGCAATTAAAAGCCTGCTCTGACCGCTTCCACTTCATACACCCACTTAATTTTAATAACGGATTTCATGGACAATAACGCTGCAGATAACAACGGTTGGGATACAATCTGCAACCAGTGTGGAAGATGCTGTCTGGAAAAACTCGAAGACTCGCGCGGCAGGATCATCTACACCGACGATGCCTGCAAGTATCTTGATCTTGAAACACGGCGCTGTAAAATATTCGAACGTCGATTCGAAATAAACCCTGATTGCGTTCAATTAACACCGGAACTTGTATCCACACTGCGATGGCTCCCCAAAGATTGTGCTTATAGACCACCCGCAGAGCCTTTCACAAGAAAATCAAGTCGCTCAAGAAAAAAACGTTCCTCCTGATTTTTGAGACGCAAACCTTCCCCGAGCCCACAAGTTCATATTCACAATCAATCACAATTCAATCACTGTTATTTCACAAACTGCTGTTATCTTGAACTCCTGACAGACTCCAGGTTTCAAACAACCTAATTAAACACAAAATTGCATTATTACAGTGCTTTACAATTGTTAATAACTTCCACTTGTGCTATTTAATTATATTCGCAAACACGCAGTTAATGAGGTCGCATAATGAAGAAAACCATCATATTGACTACTGTAATTCTGGTTCTCCTGGTTCTGGGAGGATACTTCTATTTCACCAAACAGAAGGAAGCTGTGTACAAAGCAGCCAAAATCGAACGGGGCCCGCTCGTTTCGGCAGTTTCAGCAACAGGCAACCTGGCTGCCGTAGTCACAGTACAGGTCGGCACTCAGGTCTCTGGTACCATTCAAAAACTGTATGTGGATTTCAACTCTCCGGTCAAAAAAGGCCAGGCCATAGCCCAGATAGACCCGTCATTGTTCGAAGCGGCCATAGACCAGACAAAAGGCAATTACCTAAGTGCCGTAGGAAACCTGTCGAAAGCCAAAATTGCCGTGGCAGATGCAAAACGGACTCTGGAAAGAAACAAACTTCTTTTAAAACAGGGGATCGTAGCGCAAAGCGACTTCGATGCCGCCCAGACAGCCTACGACCAGAATGTTGCCCTGGCTAGCTCAGCCGAAGCATCTGTCAGCCAAGCGCGCGGTTCTCTCAGACAGGCCGAAACAAACCTGAACTATGCTACCATCCGCTCTCCTCTTGACGGCACTATCGTTTCCCGTAATGTTGATGTGGGGCAAACAGTAGCTGCATCATTTTCGACTCCAACACTCTTTACAATTGCTCAGGATCTGACCAAAATGCAGATTGAAACCAGCGTCGATGAATCAGACATCAGCAAGCTGAAAGTCGGGCAAACTGCCAACTTCACTGTGGATGCCTATCCTGACAGGCAGTTCAAAGGCATTGTGAGACAGATTAGGAATGCCCCGGTTGTCACACAGAACGTGGTCACCTATGTAACGGTTATCAATGTTGACAACAAGGACATGCTTTTAAAGCCCGGTATGACAGCCAATGTCAGCATTGAAACCATGAGAAAAGAGGATGTGATCCAGATCCCCAATGCGGCCATCCGCTTCAGACCTAAAACAGGTAAAGAAACACCACGAAAAGTTAACAGCGCACCTACGGAAAAAGCACCCAGGAAAAAGGGTGGCCAGACCGTCTATATCCTTGGCAAGGACAACGTTCCAGTGGCAGTTGAGATAAAGACCGGAATTTCCAGCGACAGATTCGTGGAACTGCTTGAAGGTGACCTGAAAGAAAATGATGAGGTCATTACCGAACAGGTCAACAGTGCTAAAAAACAGGGTGGCACCGGCATGCCGTCAGGCCCGAGGTTCTAAATGAGCGAAGTGGTCAGCCTGAAAGGCATCAGTAAAATCTACACCATGGGTGACCAGCGTGTAGAAGCCTTGAAAGACATTTCACTGACAGTCCAGAAAGGGGATTTTGTCGCCATCATGGGAGCCTCCGGCAGTGGCAAATCAACCTGTATGAACATACTCGGCTGCCTGGACAAACCTACCAGCGGTGAATACTGGCTGGAAGGGGTCAATGTCAGCGATCTGGCAAAAAACCAACTAGCCGATATACGTAACAGCAAAATCGGCTTTGTCTTCCAGGGATTCAACCTGCTGGCTCGAACAACTGCACGGGAAAATGTTGAATTACCACTGATCTACGCCAAGGCATCATCTTCAGAAAGACGTGAAAGGGCTGAGGCGGCCCTCAGCATGGTTGGCCTGTCAGATCGTGCCGACCACTACAGCAACCAGCTTTCAGGTGGCCAGCAGCAACGGGTCGCCATTGCCAGGGCACTGGTGAATCAGCCGGCCATCATCATGGCCGACGAACCGACCGGCAATCTGGACTCCAAAACCACTCTGGAAATCATGTCCATCTTCCAGAAACTCAACAGGCAGGGTATTACGATCATCATGATCACACACGAACCGGATGTTGCAGCCTTTACCGGACGGAACATCGTATTCCGTGACGGCCACATAATTTCAGACACAAAGGTCATTAACCCGACCGATGCCGAAACAATGAGGGAAGCGATATGATCCAGTTGATGATGTCCCTCAGGATCGCCATACGTGCTTTACGGGTCAACAAAATGCGAGCATTGCTGACCATGCTCGGCATCATTATCGGCATCGCCGCCGTAATAGCCATGGTCGCCATCGGTGCCGGTGCCAGCAAGGTTATTTCTGACCAGATCGCCAGCATGGGGAGCAATCTACTGCTGGTATTGCCCGGATCAACCACAAGCGGCGGACTGCGTACCGGCTCTGGTGGCACCCCCACATTGACCTATGACGACGCCAAGGCAATCAAGGCCGAGTGTCCGTCTGTTTCGGAAGTGGCACCAACCGTCAGGGGGACTGCCCAGGTTGTCTATGGCAATCAGAACTGGTCCACAATTGTATTGGGCACAACACCGGAAATGGTGATCGTCAGAGAATGGCCCATACAGTCAGGCAGGAACCTGTCCCAGTCCGATGTGGACGGTGCGACAAAAAACTGCCTGATTGGACAGACCGTTGCAGAGAATCTCTTCGGTGACAGCGACCCGCTCGGCAAAATTGTCCGCATCAAGAAAGTACCGTTTACGGTTGTAGGAGTACTGGACAGAAAAGGGCGTTCCGCCCAGGGTACCGATCAGGATGACGTAATTTATATTCCTCTGATCACTGCCCAGCGCAAGGTTTTCGGCAGTTTGTTCCCCAACACCATCGGCGCCATGATGATCCAAGCCAAGGATGCAGAGAGTCTAAAAAAAGCCGAAGAGGAGGTTACTTCTCTGCTGACTCAGCGCCATCGTATCGGACCAAACAAAGATGCGGATTTTACCGTTCGCAACCTGTCAGAAATTATGGAGGTCTCCGCCCAATCTTCTAAAGTAATGTCACTGCTGCTAGGTGCTGTCGCCTCCATCTCACTGATTGTGGGAGGCATCGGTATCATGAATATCATGCTGGTATCCGTAACGGAACGAACCCGGGAAATTGGCATCCGAATGGCCATAGGGGCTAAAGAGGGCGATATCCTGCTCCAGTTTTTGACTGAAGCGGTACTATTGACAACCCTGGGTGGCATAGTAGGAATGGTGCTGGGTGTCACCAGTGCCTTTACTGTATCTAAACTGGCCGGCTGGCCGACCCTGATCTCTTTTCAGGCGATTGTCATTGCGGTTGTATTTTCTGCCGGAGTTGGGGTATTCTTCGGGTTCTATCCGGCCCGCAAGGCAGCTTCGCTGAATCCGATTGATGCATTACGTTATGAGTAATCCAATTTCAAATCAAAGATGAAACCAAGGCGGCGAGGATTGAGGCGACGAAGGCGTACAGGTAGTACGTTGAGGAGCCGAAGACGAGCCAACGAAGGTAGCGCTTTGATTTGGAGATTGGATAATGAGAGGATTTGAAATGAAACGAACACTCTGTACTTTTACAGCTTTGACGGTTTTCATCTGCAATACCACATTCAGCCACTCTGCCGAGATCACTTCCGGCAAACCATTAACAATGACCGAGGCAATCAGGCAGGCGGCGGAGAAAAATCTTTCCCTCCGGGCAGAAATATACAACCCGGCACAATACGAAGCCGATATCAATCGTAACCGGGCTATCTATGATCCGGTTTTATCACTTCAGACTTCCTATAACGACAACACCAGCTACTCCCCGCTTTTGGCAAATCAGAATACAACCTCTTCCAGTCAAAGCCTGTCATTAATATCTTCACTAAGTCAGAGAATCTGGACTGGTGGCACAGCATCATTACAATTCAACAACAATTATGCCCAGAACAATTCCACCAGTTCACTTGCCAAATATTGGTCAACGGATCTTTCAGTCAACCTTTCTCAGCCTCTACTGAAAAATTTTGGACGGGACTCCAACGAACTGGCAATCAACATTTCCATCCTGTCAAAGGGCGCTTCCATAGAAAAACTGAATAACAGCCTGTTGAACCTGATCGCTCAGGTAAGAACTGAATATTTCAAACTTTACAATTTAAAAGAGCAGCTGGAAATCAAGAAGCTTTCCATGCAGCTGGCCAACAAAATACTGGCAGAGACAAAGTCCCGCGTCAAAGCCGGTGTCATGCCTGCAATGGAGATATCCAGTGCAGAGTTTGGATCTGCAACACGGGAAAAAGAACTGATTGATGCCGAGAAAGCGGTCAAGGATCAGATTGATGTTTTGAAGCTGTTGCTGCAGTTGGACGAAAAAGACGACATCCAGATTTCGGATTCACCAAGGAACGATCCTTTGCAGATCAATGAAGATGAGGCGTTCAAGCTGATACTTGAAAGACCGGATATCAGAGAGCAACGCCGCAATCTGGAAATTTCTTCTCTTCAAACCCGTGTTCTCCGCAGCAGACTATTGCCGGACCTGACTTTTACAGCCTCAGCCGGATTGAACGGGCTGGACAGAAGTTACAGTAAAGATCTGGAAAAAGTCGGCGCCTTGGACACACCAACCTGGGGCTTTGGACTGTCTTTGACCTACCCCTTCGGTAACAACGCGGCCGAGAACGACTACCGCAAGAGTAGATTACAATCCGGGCAGATCGATCTGCAGATCCGTTATCTGGAAGAGACCGCCCGCAAAGATTTACGCAGTGCCATCCGTAGTGTAGTCAGCGGTTACAAGCAGATCGATGTTGCCAACCGTGGACGGATTTATGCCGAAGAACGCTTGAATGCCTATATCCGTAAAAACCAGGTAGGACTTGCCACAATCAAGGAAGTGCTGGATGTAGAAACCGATCTGGCAAATGCGAAGGGAAACCAGGTGGCAGCATCGGCAAATTATGATGCTGCTATTACCAGATACTGGCAGGTAACCGGAGAACTTCTGGAGCGCGAAAATATTAGATTTGTAGAAGGCGATGTGGACAAACTTTACAAGAACGTTTCAAATTAACCGGGGATTGCCATGTCGCGTAGCATCAGCTCACTTCTTACTCTGACAGCAGCAGTATTCTTATCCACAACTGCATGTTCAAAAAAAACGCCCCCTCCCCAACCGCGCCCACCTGCTCCGGTAGTTGTTGCAGCAGCGACTCAAAAAGATGTACCGGTTTTGCTCCGCGCCATCGGCAATGTGGAGGCATCAGAAATCGTCATAATCAAGAGCCAGATTAGCGGTGAAATAATCAAGGTCAATTTCAAAGAAGGGCAGGATGTGCAAAAAGGGGCGATCCTTTTTCAGCTGGACAACCGCCCGTATATTGCCGCTTTAAAAAAGGCCGAGGCTGCTCTGGCCCGCGACCGGGTTGTCATGGAGAATGCCCGGACAAACTATGACCGTTATCGTTTACTGGTTAAAGACGGTATTGTCACAACCGAACAGGCCGAGGGCTACCGCACTACCGCCGAATCAGCCGAGGCAAGCGTAGCAGCAGATCAGGCCGAAGTGGAAAACGCCAGGGCGCAACTGGCTTACTGTACAATCAAAGCCCCCACCAGCGGCAGACTTGGCATACTGGCTGTACATCAGGGCAATGTGGTAAAAGCCAACGATATGTCACTCGTGACCATCAACCGGATTGCCCCTATCAAGGTTCTGTTCGCCATTCCCGAAAAAGAACTGAGTGATATTAAACAACAATTGGCAGGAGGCAGGGTTGCGGTTGAAGCCGAAGTGACCGGCACAAACGGTTTTACTGAAAAAGGTGTCATAGATTTTCTGGATAATACGGTTGATACCAGCAGCGGTACAATCAAGTTAAAAGGTGTCTTTGATAACGCTAAAAAGCGGCTCTGGCCAGGCCAGATGGTCAACATTTCCATCACAATGAATATCAAGATAAACGCCGTAATTGTACCGACCCAAGCGATCCAGACCGGCCAACAGGGGCAATATCTGCTGGTGGTCAAACAGGATTTAACTGCCGAACTGAGGCCTGTTACGGTCGGTCCTGTGCAAAACGGCAATACGGTTATTGAAAAAGGACTGCAACCGGGCGAGCAGGTCATCATTGACGGCCAGGTGAGGGTCATACCGGGATCAAAAGTGGAGATAAAGCCAGGGACTGGTGAATTAAAACCAGCCACCAGCTCCCAGCCTTCAGTTGCAAGTCCCCAATCCCCAGTCCCTAGTCCCCAGTCCCCAGTTCCCAACAAATGAATGTTTCCGAACTCTTCATAAAACGTCCCGTAATGACCAGCCTGGTCATGCTGGCAGTTTTGCTGCTGGGTATTACAGCTTATATGGGGCTGCCCGTAAACAACCTGCCCAATGTTGACTACCCGACCATCCAGGTCCGGGCCGAACTTCCGGGAGCCAACTCCGAGACAATGGCTTCGGCCGTGGCAACTCCTCTGGAACGGCAGTTTTCCACCATTGCCGGTGTTGATTCCATGTCCTCAGCTAATGGCCAGGGCTTCTCCATCATCACCCTCAAGTTTAACCTGAATCGCAGTATTGATGCGGCAGCACAGGATGTTCAGGCCGCCATCGCCAAGGCATCCAGACAGCTTCCTCCCGGCATGCCTACCCCGCCTACCCTGCGAAAGGTCAATCCGGCCGACCAGCCGATCTTCTATCTGGCACTCAGTTCTGACACACTGCCGCTGTCGCAGGTACATGAGTATGCTGACACCATGATGGCACAACGCATTTCCATGATCAGTGGGGTGGCCCAGGTACTGGTCTACGGATCACAAAAATATGCTGTCCGGATCAGGTTGGACCCCAGGGCGCTGGCATCGCGCAAGATTGGAATTGATGAGGTGGCAGCGGCTCTGGCCAGTGCCAATGTCAACATCCCAACCGGCATACTTCAGGGAACCCACAAATCGCTGACCATTCAGGCATCCGGACAGCTTTATAATGCAGAACAGTTCAAACAGATAATTGTCACTTACCGCAACGGGTCGCCGGTCAGGGTTCAGGACATCGGCACAGCCATTGACAGCGTTGAAAACGACAATATCGCCGCCTGGTACAACCGGGACGGCAAATCAACCAGGGCCATTGTCCTGGCTGTCCAGCGCCAGCCGGGCACCAATACCATTGAAGTTGTTGATAACATCAAAAAGCTGATTCCGGATTTTCGCAGCCAGATTCCGGGAACCGTTAACGTTAACATCCATTACGACCGTTCCGAATCCATCCGTGAATCGGTTCAGGAAGTCAAGTTCACCCTATTCCTGACCATCGCCCTGGTCGTCCTGGTGATCTTCCTGTTTCTACGCAACCTGTCCGCCACACTTATTCCAAGCCTGGCTCTGCCAATTTCAATCATCGGCACCTTTGCCGCCATGTCGGCCCTGGGCTTTTCCATCAATAACATTACCCTGATGGCTCTGACACTTTCTGTCGGCTTTGTTGTCGACGACGCCATTGTCATGCTGGAAAATATCGTCCGTCACATGGAACATGGCGAAAAACCGATGGAAGCCTCTTTAAGAGGATCACGGGAAATCGGTTTCACGATTGTTTCCATGACCATCTCACTGGTAGCGGTCTTTATTCCCATTCTGTTCATGCCCGGCATGCTGGGACGCATCCTGCACGAATTTGCCGTAACCATCAGCATGGCTATTCTGATCTCCGGCGTGGTTTCCCTGACCCTGACACCCATGCTCTGCAGCCGGTTTCTCCGCCCTGCCAGCGAACTGAAACATGGTCGTCTCTATATGGCCATGGAACGGTTCTTCGACGCTATGCTGCACCTGTATGAGCGGACCCTCAAGACTGTCCTGAACTGGCGCAGAACCGTTGTGGTACTCACACTTCTGATGGGTATCCTGACCGTCATTATGTATCAAAAAATGCCCACAGGCCTTTTTTCCAGGGAGGATACCGGTGGTATCTTTGCCAATACGGAGTCAGCTCAGGGTGTCTCATTTCAAGAAATGGCCCGCAACCAGCAGAAACTGGCCGATATCATCAAGGATGATCCGAACATCACTGGCTTCATATCTTCCGCAGGAGCATCAGGCAGTCGCGTCGGTACCAATAGCGGTTTCATGTTCATCAGCCTCAAGCCGATGCATGAAAGAACCATGAATGCCGACCAGATCATCCAGTCGTTGCGCCCCAAACTGGCTCAGGTACCTGGGATCATGTGTTTCATGCAGAACCCACCGCCAATCAGGCTGGATGCAACTCTATCCAAGGCACAGTACCAGTTTGCCCTGCTCTCTCCCGACACCAAAGAACTTTACAAGAGCGCACAAGAGCTGGAACAAAAAATGCGCGAACTACCGATGCTGCAGGAAGTCACATCTGACCTGCAGATAAAAAACCCGCAACTACAGCTGGATATTGACCGTGACCGCGCTTCCAGCCTCGGCATATCTGCAGATCAGGTTGAAAACGCCCTTTATTACGCTTACGGCAGCCGTCAGGTTACGACTATCTACGCCCCGGTCAATCAATATCAGGTGATCATGGAGGTTGAACCGGCCTATCAGATGGACCCGGCAGCACTGGCTTTACTGTATGTCCGGTCCAATACGGGACAACTGGTACCGCTCAGCATGCTCGGCAAACTAACCCCTACTCTTGGCCCGCTCTCAGTAAATCATATCGGACAGATCAATTCCGTTACAATCTCATTCAACATCAAACCAGATGCCCCACTGGGTGATGCAATAGCGGCTGTAGAACAGCTTGCGGCCAAAACTCTGCCTGTAAAAGTCACCACCGCATTCCAGGGGACAGCCCAGGCTTTCCAACAATCCACCAAAGGTCTGGCAATCCTGCTGCTGCTGGCAATTGTTGTCATCTATATCGTACTGGGCATTCTCTACGAAAGTTACATCCATCCGCTGACAATCCTGTCCGGCCTCCCCTCTGCAGGTATGGGTGCGCTGATGACTCTGATGATTTTCGGTAAGGAGCTGAACCTGTATGCTTTTGTCGGGATAATCATGCTGATCGGTATTGTTAAGAAAAATGCTATCATGATGATTGACTTCGCCCTGGAAGCACAGCGCACTGAAAACAAAACTCCCATGGATGCAATTTATGAGGGATGTCTGGTCCGTTTCCGTCCGATCATGATGACAACCATGGCCGCCCTAATGGGTACGCTGCCGATTGCAATGGGCATCGGAGCCGGAGCCGACGCACGCAGACCGCTGGGCCTGGCGGTTGTCGGCGGTTTGCTGGTCTCTCAGCTACTGACCCTCTACATCACCCCGGTGGTTTACTATTATATGGACCGCCTGCAGGCATGGGCTGTTAAACGATTCAAAAAGTAGGTTTATTTCATAAATTTATTACAGATGTATTAATAAAATCCATATTCAGCCGATAGGAACAATATAGCTTAACACCTGTGGAGTTTCTGATGGCAGAATCAACTGTAATAAAAGTACCGGATGACATTGAATACCGGGTAATAGCCAATGCGTTCGGATTCATGATCGCCTGTGGTGGCTTACTGGCCGGCACCATGGTTGACCAGCGAAGCATGGACTACTGGCTTGACGACATTGTCCCGTTATCACTTGTCATATTAATGGGTCTTCGACTTTTCAGATCCTTTGTCACCACAATGACTGTTTATCAGGGGACCGGGCCCCGTCCAAGCGCTGCTGTTTCTCGTGAAAATATTCAGCGGGAGCATGCTATAGTTGCCCAATTGCCGCACACTTCCAGCTATACACCGGAACAGGTTGTTGAAGAGGTTGCCAGACGCATAGAAGCACAAAAGGCTGAGGCCGCAAAAAAAGCCGGAAGGTAATACAACAGACCGATGCCCGATCCCAAAAAGCTTACCATTGAAAACCTTGCCAGCCTCCTTCACCATCGCAACCTGATCTCTTCCGAACAACTTACCCATGTTCTGGCAAACGGAAAGGCACAGGAAAAGCGTCTGTTTTCCTCAAATCAGTCCGGCACTTCGAGGCGGGTGCACCCAGGGGCCGAGAGTATTCTGCCAACCGAAGTAATTGCCTCTTTCAATCTTGAGCTCGCCGGAAAAACCGGTAAGCTCATCACAGAGGACATCATTACCGAGACTCTGGCAGAAGCGGCAAAAATCCCCTACCTGAAAATTGATCCACTCAAGCTCAATCTGAATATTGTCACATCCCATATTCCACGACCCTTTGCCCTTAAAAACCTTATTGTAGCCGTCTCCGAAGTCAACGGGGTAATTACGGTTGCCGTAGCCGATCCTTTCAATAAAAGAATTATCGATGAACTGGCGTTTGCCCGTGATCTTAAGATTCAGCGCGTACTCAGTTCAAAAACCGATATCCTCAAGATTCTAAGAGAATTCTATGGTTTTCGCGCCTCAGTCATGGCAGCCGAGGCAGAAGCCGCCAATGGCGTTGACCTTGGCAATCTGGAGCAGCTTTTTAAACTCAAGGGACATAGCGACTTTGAAGACAACGACAAACATGTAATAGCTGCGGTAGAATTCCTGCTGCAATACGCTTTTGACCAGCGTGCCAGTGATATACACATAGAACCAAAAAGAGATACATCCCTGATCCGTTTCCGGCTGGACGGCGTCATGCACAATATTCACGTCATTCCAAAACCGATGCATGCTCCGATCATATCGCGTATCAAGTTACTTTCCCGCATGGATCTGGCTGAAAAACGCCGACCACAGGACGGACGCATCAAGACCAGATTCAACAACAAGGACATAGAACTGCGTGTTTCAACTGTTCCGGTGGCTTTTGGAGAAAAAGTTGTCATCAGGATTTTTGATCCTGATATCCTGCTGCAAGACCTGGACAGCATGGGGTTTTATACGCGTGAAATGTCTTTGTACCATTCCTTTATCCGACGACCTAACGGCATTATTCTGGTTACCGGACCAACAGGCAGCGGTAAAACCACAACACTGTACTCAACCCTCAGGACTCTATCATCACCGGAAGTCAACATCATTACAGTTGAAGACCCGATTGAGATGGTTATGGAGGAGTTCAATCAGATCGGTGTACAGCAAGGAATCGGCGTTGGATTTGACACCATATTACGCAACATCCTGCGCCAGGATCCGGATATCATTATGATCGGCGAGATCCGTGACAAGGAGACTGCGGAAAATGCTGTTCAGGCTGCCCTTACCGGCCATCTGGTACTGTCAACCCTGCATACTAATGACTCTGTTTCTTCAATTGTACGACTACTGGATCTGGGCACCCCGCCCTTCCTGATATCAGCCACTGTTATAGGCATTGTCGCCCAGCGCCTGGTACGCAAGATCTGTCCTCACTGTAAGCAGGAACGGAAGTTGACCTATGATGAACGGGACTACCTTCGTATTGGGCCAGAACCAGTTAATGTATGGGAAGGTGCTGGCTGCAAGGAGTGCCGTGGAACCGGCTACAAGGGGCGTACAGGAATATTTGAAATCTTGGAGATGACAGACCATATCAAGTCCCTGATAAATGCATCTGTTGAACTAAATGATCTGGCTGCAGCAGCACAGCAGGACGGCCTGATAACACTGCGCCAGGCAGCCATCCAGAAGATGCTGGAAGGTCATACGACATATGAAGAAGTTGTGGCAATGACTGTCTAAAATCAATCACCATCAAAATAAAAAACCGGTCTGATTAATACCAGGCCGGTTTTTTTTGCTTATTTCCATGAAGTACTACCTGATAGTTTTTAGCCGCCTGTACAGAGTGGCACGCGACAGATTAAGACTTTTAGCCGCTTTATCTATGTCACCACCCATCTCTTCCAGCACAGCCGTAATATGCTTTATCTCCACATCCTGCACCGTCCCAGCATGACTACTGATTTTACCATTATCATGATTATTTTTAAGACCCAGAAAATGCTCCGGCTTAAGTTCAGATCCTCTGGAAAGTAAAAGTGCCCGCTCAAGAACATTTTTCAGCTCACGTATATTACCGGGCCAGCTATAGTTTTTCAACAACGCCAAAACATCTTCACTAATCACAACACGCCCTGAACCAAGTGAAACCAGAAGATAGGCTACAAGCTCTCGCAAATCATTTATTCTTTCACGCAAGGACGGCAAACGGATTTCAATCAGGTTTATACGATAAAGCAGATCCTGCCGAAACTGACCATTTGCAAGCAGCTGGTTGATATCATGGTTGGTGGCACAGATCAGGCGAAAATTACTTTTGTAAAGTTTCACATCACCCAGTCTTCGATAACTCTTCTCCTCCAGAACCTTTAAAAACTGGGACTGAACTTCTACCCCCATATCACCGATTTCATCAAGAAAAAGGGTTCCTCGATCGGCAATATCCAGCAGTCCCTTACGATCCTGATCTGCAGAAGTGTATGCCCCCCTGGCATTGCCAAAGATTTCCCTGGCAAGAAGTTCACCCCTCAAGCCTGAACAGTTAACAGCAACAAACTCATAATTTGAACGTTCCTTACTGTTCTCATGAATCCATTTAGCAAGAACACCTTTTCCTGTGCCGGTTTCCCCTGTTACCAGAACAGGACTGTCACTACTAGCGGCCAGACTGGCAAGTTCTTTAATCTGTCGCATCGCACTGTTTGCACCCCAAAAAACATCTTCCCTCAGTTCCAACCGTGAACGGGCTGCCTGCCGCCTTTTCAAAGCGCCAATTTCCAATGTTTTATTGAGAAAAACAGCAAGATCTGCATTATCCACCGGTTTTGTCAGAAAATTATCCGCCCCTTTCAGCATCGCTTTGACCGCCAGAGGCACATCCCCAGATCCGGTCATGACAATTATTGGAATGAAAGGATTGTTTACTCTGGCCGAATCAATAAAATCAATTCCATTGCCATCTGGAAGATTGATATCAAGAACAATAGCATCAAATTGTTGCTTTGAAAGGAGCTCACCGGCCTGGGCCAGACAATCAGCCTCACTGATCAGATAGCCTTCTTTTGAAAAATATCGCACAAATCCAAAGCGGGTCCCCTCATTGTCTTCAATCAAAAGAATTTTCGGTTTCATTTCTTTCCTTTTTCGGCAACAGGAATTTGGATTTCTGCCGTACAACCGGCTAAAGGAGTATTATTACTGATCATAACCACCCCACCCATATTTTCTACAAAATGCTTTACCAAAGCCAGGCCAAGCCCTGTGCCACCTTTGCGGCCGGAATAAAACGGATCAAAAACACGGCTGATCTTGTCAGGCTGGATCCCATTGCCTTCATCTATGACCTTCACTACAGCACTATTTGTAGCAGAATCAGAACAACTTCTTTCTGCAACTTCCAATATAATTTTATGTCCGAGGGGAGAATTTTGAGCCGCATTTTCAACCAGGTTAAAAAGGATCTGCTGCAGTCTGTCCCTATCTGCCATTACGTGAAGATCTCTCTGATCCTGTTGGCAGACCAGCATTATTTCCTTGTCACCATCAGCCCCAGAAGACATCCAGAGACTGATGGTATCACTGCAAAGTTGATAAAGCGGAACAGGAACCATGCTTGAAGCGGGTATACCCTTGCCCAGATCCAGCAGGTCATTCATAAGATTTGCCAGTCGGTTGACCTGTGTACGTATATGTTTAATATATGGAATAAACTCC
>JBGSQR010000304.1:0-11150 GCA_041737975.1 Geobacterales bacterium
TAAATGGCTCTGCTGTTATTATTGATATTTTAATATAACAAAGTATCATGTTTTCTATATTAATCAATACCCACAGTGACCTTACCCCTGTTGATAACAAATAAGTAGTAAATCCCCTTGACATTCAGGATTGCGACATTATCTTTTTATAAGAAGTAGTAATTTTAAAAAGCAATTCGAAGGAGGAGGAAAAAGTCATGGCACTCGTCAAGTACAATCCATTGAGAGAATTACGCGGCATGCAGGAGCAGATGAACCGGCTCCTCAATCTTTCATGGAATCATGATCTGGCAGGAGAGGATATCAAAGAGGGGATCTGGCAACCTCCTGTTGATATCTATGAAACCGAAGACAACATTATTATCAAGGCTGAACTGCCTGATGTGGACCAGAAGGATATTGAGGTGCATATCGAAGATAATACGCTTTTACTCAAGGGTGAACGCAAACATGTCAGTGAGGTCAAGAAGGAAAATTATCATCGTATAGAGCGTTATTTTGGCTCTTTCCAGCGTAGCTTCAGTCTGCCTGCAAATGTGCATCAGGAAAAGGTCTCGGCAACATCAGACAAAGGTGTATTGACCATTACTCTGCCTAAGAAGGAGGAGACAAAACCCAAGCAGATCAAGGTGGAAGTCAAGTAGGGTCAAACCTCGTATTTGCCTGCAGTTATAGCTTGGAACATAAAAAAAGAACCGGTTTTTGCCGGTTCTTTTTTATTGGTAATATGTCATATTGGATCAGGAAGGTTTAACATCCTTCTTGACCGCCTCTTCAGATTTTGTTTCGGCAGCTGCAGTTGTGTCCACATGAGGTTTGTCAGTAGAAGCAACATGCTGAGGAGCGGTTGGTTTTTCAGGCTCCTTGGCGGCTTCTTCGCGAATATTATTCTGAAAGTCATCCGATGCTTTTTTGAATTCAGCCAGTCCTTTGCCAAGTGACCTGGCAATGTCCGGCAATTTTTGTGGGCCGATTACAATTAATGCAATTACAAGTATGATGATGAGTTCCGGCATTCCGATTCCAAACATATTAAGCCCCTTGCAGATAAAAATGATATTAGAACTTACACCGTAGTGATGTATGTATTAAAGCCTTAAATGACGTTATTGGCAATAACTTTTTCGTGCTATTTGCTTTCCGATATTTTGTGCATTAATTACATTTTTCGCTTGCCATTTCAGTATGCTATGTTACTATGCCTAAAATTTAGGCATCAGTGCATCGATTTATCCCATCCCGCTTTTAGTTACTCGTGTGTAAAATGCTGAAACCATTAAAAATAGGTTCTCTTTTCCTGGCGCACAATGTCGTGCTTGCCCCACTTGCTGGAATAACAAATCTGCCTTTTCGTCTGATGTGCCGTCGTTCAGGTGCTGCTCTGGCTTATACGGAGATGGTCAGTGTCAATGGTCTGGTGCGTGAAGGTGCCAATACCCTGGCACTGCTAAAGAGCTGCCCTGAGGACCGCCCGTTGGGAATTCAGCTTTTTGGCGACAGTCCTGCCGACCTGGCAGAGGCGGCCCGCATGGTTGATGGTTCGGGTGAGTTGCTTGACATTAACATGGGTTGTCCTGTTCGCAAGGTGGTTGGTACCGGAGCCGGAAGCGCCTTGATGAAAGATCCGCAGAAGGTGGCTGCCATAATCCGGGCTGTGCGGGCGGTGACAACAATGCCTCTTACGATCAAGATCAGATCCGGCTGGCATTGCGGTGACAATACCTATATGGAGTTGGCCAGAATTGCCGAGGCAGAAGGATGCGATGCAATTACTCTGCATCCACGCAGCCGCAGTCAGATGTTTTCGGGGCATTCCGACTGGAGCCATCTCAGAGAAATGAAGGAACAGCTTGCGATTCCGGTGCTTGGTAGTGGCGATCTTTTTACTGCCCAGGACTGTCTGGCCATGTTTGCTGAAACCGGTTGTGATGGTGTAATGATTGCCCGTGGGGCTTTGGGGGCACCGTGGATTTTCAGGCAGTTGCTAGAGTTACAGCAGAAGGGTGAGGCCGCTCCGGTCACAAATTTGGAACGCGCATCTGCAATTCGAGAGCACTTTACGCTTTATATTCAGGAATACGGAGAAGCTGTTGCTACCCGTGAAATGAAGAAGCATATTGGCTGGTATGCCCGTGGATTTAGCGGCGCATCCGAAATTCGACGTGAGACAAACGGGGCGCGCACAGCCGCAGATATCAACGCTATTACGGAGAGGATCGGCGAAATTCCCGATACCAAAAATGCAGCCAACTGATAACAAACTAAAAAACCAGAACAGCCGTGACGACTACTACGCAACTGTTATTGACAGTGTTGGTGATGGTGTAATTGTAGTCAGTTTGGATGGCTCTATTACGCTCTGCAACCCGGCGGCCGAGGAGATAACCGGTTTTTCACGGCGTCTGGCTGTCGGTAGCTCCTTTGAAAAGCTGTTCTCACTGGAAACTACTTTGCTGGAAATGGTTGCAAAGACAATCAGGACCGGTTTGACTATCTCCGACCATGAAAATGTGGTTGTGCGCAGCACCGGCAAGGTTAAGCCGGTTTCCGCAACCTGCTATCCTCTGATGCTTGGTAATGGAGAAAATATCGGAGCAATTCTGGCTTTGAAGGATATTACCTACATCCGTGAGCTGGAGGCGGCTGTTCGTCAGTCTGACAGGCTTTCAACGCTGGGGGCTCTGGCTGCTGGTCTGGCTCATGAGGTTAAAAATCCTTTGGGCGGCATCAAAGGGGCTGCGCAGCTTCTAGAAAGAGAACTGTCAGAAGGAAACGATCTCCTGGAATACACGAGGGTAATGATTCGCGAAACAGAACGAATTGATCTGATTATCCGTGAACTTCTGGAACTTGCTTCACCGCGTGGACTTAAACTGGCTCCGCTGAACCTTTATATGATTCTGAATGATATTCTGCTTCTTCAGAAGCAAGCCGTTGTGGGTAAAGAAATCACCTTTACAACTGATTTTGATCCAAGTATTCCGGATATCATTGCCGATGAGGAAATGTTGACACGACTGTTTTTAAACCTGATCCGCAATGCGATTGAAGCCATGGGAGAAAGCGGTCAGTTGACAATTACCAGCAGAGTCATGTCTGATTATCATATGTCGCAGAATGAGCGACGTTCACGCATGGTATCAATTGAAATTTGTGATGACGGTCCGGGCATCCCGCAGGAAGATCTGGAAAATATCTGGACTCCGTTTTTTAGCACCAAGTCAACAGGTACAGGGCTTGGTCTGACGATTTGCCATAAAATTGTGGCGGAGCATCGCGGCATGATCAAGGCGGATTCAGATACGGGTCATGGCACAAAATTTACGGTGTTGCTACCGTTGATACAGTAACCATAAATAGGAGATACAAATGTCGCTAAGCAGAATACTTGTGGCTGATGATGAAGAGAGCATGCGCTGGGTTCTTTCCAAGGCACTGAAGCGCAAGGGGTTTAATGTTGATCTTGCGGTTGATGGTCGTCAGGCGTTGGCCATGATCCAGGAAAACAGCTATGATCTGGCTATTCTTGACATCAAGATGCCTGGCATGAGCGGTCTTGATCTGCTGGATCGCGTGCGTGAGATGAAGAGTGATCTGCTGGTGGTAATCATGACGGCTGAGGCCAGCATGAAGAATGCGGTTGAAGCGATGAAGCGTGGGGCCTACGACTATATTACCAAGCCCTTTGACCTTGATGTGATTGATGCCATTGTTGAGAAGGTCGCCCGAGCCAGAGAGATCGCCTGTCAGGTATCGACCCTTAAGCAGGAACTCAAGGAACGCTACAAGGTAGAGAAAAATATTATCGGTAATTCACCGGCCATGCAGAGTATCTACAAAACCATTGGTAAGGTTGCTGACAGTGACGTGACGATTCTGATTCAGGGTGAGTCAGGCACAGGTAAGGAAATGGTCGCCAGGGCTGTGCATTTCAATTCCAGTCGCCTCGCCAAACCATTTGTTGCCATCAATTGTGCCGCTATACCACGTGACTTGCTGGAAAGTGAGCTGTTTGGTTCTGAAAAGGGCGCTTATACCGGTTCCACCGAGCGCAAGCAGGGCAAGTTTGAGCAGGCCAATCTGGGGACGATCTTCCTGGATGAGATCGGTGATATGCCTCTGGATCTTCAGGCCAAAATTCTGCGTGTGCTGCAGGAACATGAAGTAACAAGAATCGGCGGAACCCAGAATATTCCGGTTGATGTGCGTATTGTGGCCGCCACAAACCAGGAGTTGATAGAAAGGGTGCGCAAGAAGGAGTTTCGCGAAGACCTGTATTACCGCCTGAATGTTGTGCCGATCAATCTGGTGCCGCTGCGGGAGCGCCGTGAGGACATTCCTGAGCTGGCCCAGTATTTTCTGGAACAGACATGTAAAGAACTTGACATACCGACAAAACAAATTTTCAAGGATGTCTTGTCGCTACTTTCTTCCCATTCATGGCCAGGCAATGTACGTGAGTTGGAAAACACCATTAAACGTGCTGTCATTCTTTCCAATGATCCTTTGTTGACAGCTGCTGATTTTGAAGGCCTGCAAATTTCAACAGCCGCCAGTGCTATCAATACCGGTGATGCCTCGCTGGAAGCAATTGTGGAGGCCAAGCTGAGAACATCTTTCAACGGGATAGAAAAACTGGATAAGGGTAATATCTACACCATGGTAATGGAGCAGGTCGAAAGGCCGTTGATTCGTTTTATTATGGAAAAAACACGCTGGAATCAGGTCAAAACAGCAGATCTTCTAGGAATCAACCGTAATACCTTGCGTAAGAAAATTAATGAACTAGGGATAGAATTAAAGAGGGACTAGCCTATAGTCTCTGATTTTAAGGAGTGATTATGTCTATTAAAAACAAGTTTTTTCTGGAGCCGGAAAAGGCTCTGCTGGTTGTAATTGATGTGCAGGATAAGCTTTGTGTCGCCATGGATGAAAAGGTGTTGCTTCAGTTGACAAAAAATACCGGTATCCTGTTGGAGAGCGCTACTGAGCTGGCAATGCCGGTGATTTTTACCGAGCAGTATGTAAAAGGGCTTGGTTCAACTGTGGCAGAGTTGAAAGAGAAGGCGCCTGAGGCGACATTTTACGAGAAAATGACTTTTAGCTGCTGTGGTAACGAGGCCTTTGTCAAGCAGCTGAAAGAGAGCGGCAGAACCCAGATTATTATCAGCGGCATGGAAACTCATGTCTGTGTGCTGCAGACCGTGATTGAACTGCTGGATGCCGGTTTTGATGTGCATATCGTTAAGGATGCGGTCATGAGTCGCGATAAGCGTAATTGGCAGACCGCTATTGAAGCAATGATCCAGGCCGGTGCCGTGCCAACCTGCACTGAGTCGGTCATGTTTCAGTTGATGAGAATTGCTGGTACGGATGCTTTCAAGAAATTGTCAAAGCTGGTCAGATGATCTTAGGTTAATGGTATGAAGAAAGGGCTGACCATACTTGGTCAGCCCTTTCTTGTTTGGAAAACTTAAAAAAGCCTGCGACTTATTAATATCCTGTAAACCAATAATCCAGTTGCAGATATGAAAAGAAACGGAACAATTACGATTGAAATGTAATCTATTGACTGGAAACCACCAGCAAGGATCTTGCTGTGGACGTAGGTATAATACTTTACAGAAATCATCGTAGCCAGCAGCCAGAAGCAAACATAAAATGACAGTTTCATATCATCTCCTTTATTTCTTACATGACTTGTGGTTGTCTGCTTAGTTGGCGGCTGAATTCGCGCAGGTATTTTGCAAACCTCAATTTTGCTTCACTCATTTCCATTTTGGAATTGCAGGCACCAGGCAGTGCAGTCCAGATCGTGCTGATCCTGCTAATGGCATTTTCCACATCACCAATTTCCACATATTGTAATGCATTTTTTGAAATCATTTTGTTGATGGCAAGTTTGTCTTGGGCTGCCGGCGAGAAATCGGTAACGATGCCCTTGTCATAAGCGTCTTCCCAGGTTTTCAGGTTGTGGTGATAAGCACCGGCAATATCAATGCATTTACCTCTGGCGTTAAGCCTTTGAATTGGATGGGAGCTGGTGTCATATGATTTTAGTTTGCCGCCTAATATATAAAAATAGACATCATCATCTTCTCGTTTATGTTCGGCGTACCTGATCAGTTTTAGAAATGCTTTGACGTTAATGGTGTTTTTTTGATCATTTTCAAATGTATTCGATTTCACCAATGACCCTCCTGAAAAAACAATTATTCCAATTCTAAATCAATGCGCTACCGGCGTTGGTTCGACTTCGGTTTCTCGGCGTACTATCAGTACGCCTTCGTCGTCTCAGACCTCGCCGCCTTGGTTTCATCTTTGATTTGGGATCGGAATTACTCAGTTTTTTTCACCTATCTAGTTGATTGTTCTGCAAATACATCGTATACTCCCGCAATAAAGGTGAAATAAATCCTTCAACGGTAAACTATTAATGCTTAGGAGAAAGGAATAACCGATAATGAGTAAGAACGTCAACAAAAAAGTTACGCAGATGTGTGATGAATACATCAAAAATGGTAATGCATCCCGGGAAACCTCCAAGCTTAGTGTGCCGGGAGGTCATGTGATGATTAATACAAAGGATGCATTGAGCCGACTTAAAGAGGAACTGGGAATTCATACCGACATTGAGCTGGCCGAAACAATGTCTGTCGGTATACGCAGAATACATAACTGGAAACAGCGCAATACTGTTCCTACGGAAGCAATCGTAGCCATATGCGGTTCCGAGGGGCTTGACTTGGAGTATATCCTGACAGGTAACAAGGTTAGTTCAGGTCGTCAGAAACAGGGGTCGCAGATGAGTGAACTTGACCTGGCCAACAAGGATCAACCAAGGGTCTGTCCCCCCTATAAAAGATTTATTCAGCGTGATTCTTACGGCAACGAAGTTTGTACATTCGAGTCACCACAAATCGTGGATGTTCTTGCACCGGGAACAAACTGGCTTATTCACGCCCTGGGTATACAGCCGGAAGACCTTCTGCTGATGAAGATTATCGGAGATAATATGGTCCCCTGGGTTCAGGATGGCGACCTGGTTTTCATAGATACATCCTACAAAAGTACAATCAACGGCGGAGTTCTGGCTTTGCGGTATCCTGACGGCACAATGGTCGTGCGCCGTGTGTTTCGTCAATCGGACGGAACGCTGCATGCCAAATGTGATGCTGTAGGTTGTGAGTCAGAAACTCTGGATATCAGCAATGAGGATATGTATCCGATTGTAGTGGGTCGTGTTGTCAGGCGGCTTGTGAAGTAATGTAGATTTGTTTGGATGGTCTTCCAGAGGCGTAAATTAAACGTTGATGGTCAAATTGAGAGTTTCATATTTTATGGGCATAATAATCAAAAAAATGATTATTATGCCCATAGTTTTTTCAATAATTAAGTTTCAGTCTTTTCAAAAAGTATTTTTCCTACTTATAGGCTGCTATGGCTTTTTCCAGATCAATTGCCTCTTCGCAATTACCACATATACCTTTCAATTTAATCAGTGTTTCCTTTGCTTTTCCCGGTTCTCTTTTCTGCAAATAGGCCTCACCCAGATATTCATGGGCACCCAGATGTTTCGGATCTAAAACCAGTGCCTTTTCATAGGCTTTAAAGGCATCGGGCAGATTACCGCTTTTGCGGTAGGAAAAGCCTAGTAAGTTATAGGCATCGGCGTTTTTTGCGTCTTTCTTGATAAATGTTTTTAACTGTGTGATGGCATCGGAATATTTTTGGCTATCGATCGTCTTTTTAATCTCCTGCAGGCCTGGAGCGCTTTCCTTGCGGGAAACTCCCTCACCGCCCCAGCCAGCAGCGAACACAGTGCATGGAATAAGCAAGCAAAGTATCAAAATGATTCGTTTCATCTCTTCCTCCTTGGTTTGTTTGATGTGATCTCCCGGTTGTTTTGATTATACTCGCGCTGGATAATTCGCGCCATTGGATTTTCTTGCAGTATTACCTGGCTATTATCAATAATCTTAACGTTTATTTTCTGTCGGGAATTGTTGATTCAACAATAATAAAAGTTATGTTATTTTATCAAGTATGGACACGCGGTTAGTTGAGTGTTGCAAATCTATCCGTGGTTCAGATGTACTTTTAAGAAGATGTGAACATTGAAACAGGAGGGCTTTATGACGTTACTAAATAGAGCATGCAAAACAGGCAGGCAGTTGTTTGTGCTGGGACTTCTGGCTTCTGTCGTTTTAATGCCGGTTGATTTTGCCTTTGCAAAGGGTGGTCGAGGCGGCGGTGGTGATGACAGGAGTGATGATTTCGGGCGTGGTCGTGGTCGCGGCAGTGACGACGGGCCTGGTCACAGTCGCGGTCGTGGCAGCGATGACGGTATCGGTCACAGCCGTGGCAGTAGCCATGGCAGCGTTTTCGGGCATAGGCATCGGGTTGGGACGATTGTGCGCGAACTTCCCGGTGGGCATCGCGAAATATTTGTCATCAAGCGTCCGTTTTTCTTCCATGAAGGTCGTTTTTATAACCGACACAGCAATGGCTATATCCTGGTCAGGGCTCCCATTGGTGCGGTAATTGCCACGCTGCCATTAGGGTTTGTCTCTTTTGTTATTGGCGGTCACAACTATTATCTGGCTGGAGACACCTATTACAGTAGAGGGCCAGATGGTTATGTCGTCGTCAATTCACCTGTACAGGAAAAGACAGGTAACGCGACTGTCAATACGGATCAGCTGAATGTTCGCTCCGGCCCGGCAGCATCATATAGTATTTTCAGAGTTATCAACTATGGCGAACAGCTTTATGTGATCGGCGCTGTTCCAGGCTGGTTGAATGTTGAGCTGGAAGATGGTTCGGTGGGTTGGGTAATGGAAAGGTTTGTAATATTTCAGCCGGATCAGCCGCAAGGGTAGTGATTGTGGTGTTTGATGAAAAAAGAGGGCAGCTTCTCACCGGGAGCGGCCCTTTCTGTTTTTTATATTTTTTTGGCGATAGTTGACATCCTCAGTTCCGCCTGGACGAGCAGATGCCCCAAGTCTTGACTCCATTCATGGATATGGTTGCTGTCATGATTCCAGAGGTAAATGGTTTCTTCAAGTACATTTCCAATACTTTTCAGAACAAGCTGATTGCCCGTATTGGTGCCTGCAATTGAAATCAGCGACTTGTCCATATGAGGCCACCGCCCCTTCGTATTTTCGTAGCCGATGTGGTTACCGGTTTTTCTGGGTACATTAGGATCAAATACCGGATAAAAACGCCATCCACCAGGCAATTCAAAACCATTTGCCTTGCGCCACACAAGCTTTAATCCTTCCGGGAAAATGATACCCATTTCTCGCTCAGTTTCGGCAATTGCTTCCTCAGAAGTACCTGCGTTGATCATTGCTATCTCCCCTGTCTGGAGCCTGATAAATATTATTAGTTTTGTTCAAAACCTTATTTGTGATGGCATAAATTATTGGATCAGGACTTATTTCTGGAATATACTTTCTGCTTGAAAATAAGTAAATTAATATATTATTTTGTACAAAAAAAGCAGATCCACAAGGATCTGCTAATTTGCTTCAACTATATTTGTGCTGTTGCTATATTTCCGGTGCGCTGTTTGGAACCAGGCAGACGAAAGTCAACTTTTCACTGCCATTGTTTCTGATCTGGTGCTCTTCATTGCCCGGCATCAAAACAACATCCCCGGCCTTAAAGCTGTTCCACTGCTGATTGCCGAAGATCTCGCCCGTGCCGCCATGTACGAAAATTTCATGTTCCCAGGCATGTGCATGCATAGGAGTATGTCCGCCGGGGGCGATTTCAAATACACGCATGCAGAAGTTTTCGGCACCATCAGCTTTACCGATAACTACTCTTCCGGTAATGCCCTTGGCAACTTCGTTGTTGATTTCAACGGAACTGGCTTCCTGATACTGTTGTTTGTGCATGGTCTGCCTCCATAGATTTAATGTCTAAGCCGGTTTAAAAATATGTCCCAAAATCTCGCTATGATGTGCGATACGTGCCATTGCCGATACTTGTGTCTTGTAGGCGATAAACGGTATTCCTGCACCTTCTGCTGATTGTCTGTCAACCTCTGCATCGCCAATAAACAAAGCCTCATGTGGTTCAATATTATAATGCTCAAGCACCTTTAGCAGTGGCTCCGGGTGCGGTTTTGGGAAGGTTACCTTGCCAGCGGTCATAATGCAGGAAAAATAGCCGTCCAGACCGAAATCTTCAATGATCATCTCCATGGATGTGGCCCGATTAGTACATATTGCCAGCGAGACATGCTCTCTGAGCTGGTCCAATGTCTCTTTAAAACCATCTTCAATACGCATGTACTGAACCAGGTCGCGATAGCGGATGGTTTTGGCAAATGTCATGGCTTGCTCTGCCTGCGGATCGTTCTGGAAAAAATAATTCATTACATTTGTGAATGAATAGGTATGTAGTACAGTGCGAGATTTGATGTCGTTGCGATCCAGATTTGGTCGACCGAGATGCGCCATAATGCTGTCGTAAAATACATAATTGGATTCTATTGAGTCAAGCATGACTCCGTCGCAGTCGTAGATGACTACTTTGTAAAGGCTTTTGTTCTGGTTCAATTTAAAGTTACTCCGGTGTTTCTTGACGGTTCAGATATTCTTCCCACTCGATGGGCAGAAGGTATTTTTTTCTATTATTGCACTCCTTACAGGAGAGGACGACGTTGTTACGTGATGTTTTACCACCCCGAGAAATTGGAATGATATGGTCCATGGTTAATTCATCCGGCGAAAAAGTGCCGTTACACCAGTGACAGATACCTAGGGCCACTCTGTTTTGCCACCAGCGGCTGCGACGCAGTTCTCGGGACTTTTCCCGCTCCCGCTTGATTTCCTGTTCGCTGATTTCTACTATGAAATGGGTCATTGGAATCCCTAGTTCCTGATTTTTACAACCGTTGCCCCGTCGCGCCCCTCGTGCGGCTCGCCGGAGCGGAAATTTTGCACCAGCTGGTGATGTGAAAGGTATTCGCGCACCGCCTGCTTGAGTTTGCCAGACCCCAGTCCGTGAATGATACGCACTTCGCCGATATTGCTCAGCGAGGCCTGATTTAGGAACGGCTCCAGCATATCAAGCGCCTCTTCTACCCGCAAGCCGATCAGTTTAAGTTCCGTCTGCTCGCTTTCAACGGTATC
>JBGSQR010000380.1:0-2895 GCA_041737975.1 Geobacterales bacterium
CATATAAGGCGTTGCATGTTGTGAATAAGGTGGCTTTCTTTGTGTACTGGTGAAACGTATTACTGCAAAACTACATAATTTCAAATAGTTATAGATATTATTGTTTTTGGCACGCCGCCTGCAAATAGTGGAACCAAACACATTCCCTTTGGAGGTAGTACAAATGAAAAAAGTTCTGTCCACACTCGTTGCCGCCCTCGTAGCTGTTTCTTTCTCCGCTGTTGCTTTTGCTGCTGATGCTGCTAAGCCTGCTGCTCCTGCTAAAGCAGAAGTTGCTGCTCCTGCTGCTGACATGAAAAAAGAAGCAAAGCCTGCTAAGAAAGCAAAAAAAGCAAAGAAAGCAAAAAAAGCTGAGAAGAAAGCTGTAGAAGCTGCTCCTGCTGCTGCTCCTGCTGCTCCTGCTGCTCCTGCAAAGAAGTAATTCCTTTTTTAAAAGGTCGAAAAAAGCCGCATCTAACCGATGCGGCTTTTTTTTATTGTGAAAACAGTAAAGGATTAATATGACTGATCAGATTGTCCGTTCATTGAGTATGTCCGGTGGTATTCGCATTTTGGCCTGTACGGCTGTTGGTGTAGCTCGCGAGGTGTGCGACCTTCAGGAATCGTCAGCCACGGCCAGCATCGCCTTGGGTCGTGGCCTGGCAGGCGGCGCATTGATGGGGGCCCTGCTCAAGCAGGATCAGCGCGTTGCCATGAAATTCGAAGGCAATGGCCCGCTGGTGAAATTGATTATCGAAGCGGACAGTGATGGTGCCATTCGCGCGACTGCCGGTAATCCATCTGCCGAGGTGGAACCAGTGGACGGGAAATGGAACATACCGGGTCTGCTCGGTCGGGCCGGATTCCTGACGGTCAGCAAAGACCTGGGTTTTGGTGGTACACCTTATTCCGGAATGGTACAGCTTTGCAGTAGCGAGATCGGCGATGACCTGGCCTATTACCTGACCGACTCGGAACAGACTCCATCGGCTGTTGGACTTGGGGCTGCAATTAATAGCGATGGTCTGATATCGGCCTGTGGCGGTTTTCTGGTACAGGCGCTTCCCGGTGCCCAGGACGAGGAAATTGACAGGATTATGGGGAATATCTCCGGGCTGGAGCCCATCAGTGATATTTTGAAGAGTGGCGGCGCGGAGCTGCTGATTGAAAAGCTTTGGGACGGAACTGCTTATACGCTTTTGGAGAAGAAGGATGTTTTCTTCCGTTGCGGATGCTCTCTGGACAAGGTTGAAAAAGCTCTTTTATCGCTTGGTCCGGATGAATTGAAGGATATATGCCTCAAGGAAAAACATGCCGAAGTGAGTTGTGAGTTCTGCCGGAAAAAATACGCATTTAACCAGGTGGAACTTGAGAACTTGATTGCAAAGCTGTCATCCGGGGAAAGCCGTTAAAGTGCGCACAATCAGGCTGATAGTTGAATATGATGGGACCGGTTATGCAGGCTGGCAGGTGCAGCCCAATGGGCTGGCTGTTCAGGAGGTCATAGAAGCTGCTCTCCAGCGGATGCTGGGGCAGGCGGTACGTCTCCAGTCTTCCGGCCGCACGGATGCCGGTGTACATGCCTATGCCATGGTGGCAGCTTTCAGAACAGACAAGATGCTGCCGGTTAAGGCTTTTGTGGTTGGGCTGAATAATCTTCTGCCTGCTGAAATTGCCATCCAGGATGCCTGCGAAGTGTCTGATGATTTCAAGCCGATTGCAGATGCCCTGACTAAACATTATCGTTATACTATTTACAATGCTGCTGTCCGCTCGCCCTTGAGGCGCCTGTATACCTGGCATGTGCGTGATGTGCTGGATCTGGACCGGATGCGGGAGGGTGCCGGGCATTTTATCGGATTGCACGATTATGCCTCTTTCAGGGCCACCAATTATGCCACAAAAACGTCTGAACGCAGAGTTGATGCGGTGGATATTTCCCGGGATGGAAATCTGATCGTCATCGATGTGGTTGGCGAAGGATTTCTGAAACATATGGTCAGGGTCATGGCTGGCACACTTGTGGATATCGGTCGTGGCCGTTTTGAACCGGAGCATGTGGCCTGGCTGCTGCAGAATCCGGACAGACAAAAGGCCGGAGTAACAGCTCCAGCCTCTGGTTTAAGTCTTATTAAAGTGACTTATTAAGTTTAAGCCGGTTTTAAACTTACTACTGCGACTTCAGCAGCTCTTTGACCCGATTTTCCATTGCCCGGGCAATATCATTTGTAAAGCCGATATAAACATCCGCAACTCTTCCGGTACGGTCAATCAGAAGCATGACCGGCAATGAACGAATCCCGTAATCCTTCAGAATTGCATCACCAGCCATGGACATGGGATAATTGATCCTGTGCCAATCGCTAAAGGCGTTCAGCGATCTTTCGCTGTCATCGGCACTGACCCCCAGAACCTGTAACCCCTGCTTTCCGTATTTGCTGTTGATCTGCACCAGATGAGGCACGGAAGTACGGCACGGAATGCACCAGGTTGCGAAAAAATCCAACACCAGAACTTTATCTTTATAGCTATTCAGTGTGACTGTTTGTCCGGTTGTGGTCACAACCTTGAAATCGGGCGCCGGTTTTCCGGCTTGTGGCAGAGCTTGCACACAAGCCGGGAACAGGATAAATGAGAACAGCAGAAGAACCAGCACAGGAATGCTGTTGGTACGGCAGGAGAGCATTAAGCCTTCAGAGCCTTTTCAATCAAGGCATCCAGCTGGGATTTTGGAACAGCTCCCACAACTTGGTCAATAATTACTCCACCTTTAAACAGAATCAGAGTCGGAATGCCGCGAACGCCATACTTGCCAGGGGTAGCAGGGTTCTCGTCCACATTGACTTTGCCTACCTTAAGTTTTCCAGCATTTTCCTCCGCAACGGTATCGATCAGGGGTGCAATTGCCTTGCAGGG
>JBGSQR010000440.1:0-3870 GCA_041737975.1 Geobacterales bacterium
GCCTCAATCATGAATACCCTGGTGGAGCGTAAATATACCCGTCTGGACAAGAAGCGTTTCTTTCCAGAAGACGTGGGCATGGTGGTCAGTGATCTGCTGGTTGCCCATTTCTCCCGCTATGTGGATTATAATTTTACCGCAGGGCTGGAAGAGGAGCTGGATCAGGTTTCCCGTGGAGAAAAACAGTGGAAGCCGGTGCTGAAAGAGTTCTGGGAGCCTTTTATTACCTTGCTTAAACAGAAAGAAGGTGAAGTCCAGAAGTCGGATCTGACTACCGAAGCCACGGATGAAAAGTGCCCGGAGTGTTCACAGCCGCTGGTTGTAAAGCTGGGTAAGCGTGGCAAGTTTATTGCCTGCTCCGGTTTTAAGGAAGGGTGTAAATATACACGCAATATTTCTGGCGAGAATGCGGCCGAATCTGCGGAACCGGAAATTTCAGAAGAAAAGTGTGAAAAATGCGGTGCCCAGATGCTGATCAAAGATGGTCGCTACGGCAAGTATCTGGCCTGCTCAGGTTATCCGGCCTGTAAGAATATTCAGCCGCTGATCAAGCCCAGGGGCACCGGCGTTGTCTGCCCTGAATGTAAAGAGGGTGAGCTGACCGAGAAAAAATCCCGTTACGGTAAAATGTTCTATTCCTGCAATCGCTATCCGCAGTGCAAGTTTGCCTTGTGGGACCTGCCGGTTGAACGCAGATGCCCTAAATGTGATTTTCCTCTGCTGGTGAAGAAAATCAGCAAGCGGGAAGGGGAATATGTGAAGTGTCCTAAAGAAGGGTGTGATTTCAAGGAAGGCGGCAAGGAAAAGAAATAGATGAAATCACTTACAATTATCGGCGCCGGACTGGCAGGATGCGAAGCGGCCTGGCAGGCAGCACAGCGCGGGATCAGTGTCACCCTCCATGAAATGAAACCGGAAAAACGTTCTCCGGCCCATCATCTTGACGGTCTGGCAGAACTGGTCTGCTCCAATTCCCTTCGGGGAGATTCTCTTGATAATGCGGTTGGTCTGCTCAAGGAGGAGCTGCGACGTTGTAACTCGCTTTTCATGGAAGCTGCCGAGGTCACCCGCGTACCCGCTGGCGGCGCTCTGGCTGTTGATCGTCAGCTCTTTTCTGATTACATAACAAGCAAAATTTCCAACCACCCGCTGATCAATCTGGTAAATGGTGAAGTCACCGCTATCCCGTCGGAAGGTACTGTAATTATCGCCTCCGGCCCCTTGACCAGTGATGCACTGGCCGCTTCGCTGGCCGAACTGACTGGAGATCGCCTCTATTTTTATGACGCCATAGCGCCGATTGTTACAGCTGATTCTTTGGATATGTCAAAGGTGTTTGCTGCATCGCGTTATGGCAAGGGTGATGGCGCGGACTATCTGAATTGTCCGCTGGATGAAGAACAGTACAAGGCTTTTGTGGATGAACTGCTTAAAGCTGAAAAAGTCCCGGCCCGGGATTTTGAAAAAGTAGTTCATTTCGAAGGTTGTATGCCGCTGGAGGAGATGGCAAGCCGTGGTGTGGAAACATTGCGCTTTGGCCCGATGAAGCCGGTCGGATTGATTGACCCGCGAAACGGATTCGAGGCACATGCCGTTATCCAGCTGCGCTCGGAAAATCTGGAACGGACCATGTTTAACCTGGTCGGATTCCAAACCAAGCTAACCTGGCCTGAGCAGCGGCGTATTTTCAGAATGATTCCCGGTCTTGAACAGGTTGAATTCGTACGGCTGGGTTCCATGCATCGTAACACCTTTAT
Source organism: Geobacterales bacterium (assembly GCA_041737975.1). GTDB lineage: Bacteria > Desulfobacterota > Desulfuromonadia > Geobacterales > Pseudopelobacteraceae > JBGSQR01. Next base: position 1,758 of record JBGSQR010000440.1, read on the forward strand.
TAATTCACCGTCATTGCTTCTGCCAACACAACAGTTGAAACATCAGCCGAATATTTTCTTTGCCGGTCAGATCACAGGCGTGGAAGGTTATGTGGAATCTGCCGCCAGCGGATTTCTGGCTGGCATTGCGGCTGCATGTCTGTTGACCGGTGAAGCATTGCCGGTGCCTCCATCTGAAACCGCCATGGGCGCGCTGATGGCGCATATCACCAATGCGGATGCCCGCCATTTCCAGCCGATGAATGTCAATTACGGCCTCTTTCCCGTACTGCCAGGAAAAATCAAGAAGAAGGAAAGACGTGGAAAGTTAGCAGAGCGGGCACTGGAAGCTTTTGAAAGCTGGAATCAGGCTTTGTAGAGGGAATTTCATCGGTACATTTTCTAAAAGTCGAAAACATTTTTCTCGCAAAGCCGCAAAGAAAGTCAAAACATGGATTTTAACTTAATCATAAGATTTTAGGTTTGATATTGATTCTCTTTGCGTCTTTGCGGCTTCGCGTGAGAAGCATTTGTTTTTGATTTGATTGGTTTCAAAGGTAAGTCGGGATGAATAAAACAGATAACGATCCACTGAAAAGAATAGAAGAATATCTGAAAAAGTGTGTCAAGTGCGGCGCCTGCCGTGCCAATTGTCCTGCCTTTGCCGTATTTGGCCGTGAAACATCGGTGGCGCGCGGCAAGATAGCACTGGCGCAACATCTTCTGAAAGATGATATTGAGCTTGATGAACAGACTTATCAGGCCATGTCCAAGTGCCTGCTCTGCGGCAGCTGTGTGGAGAAATGTCCAAACGGTGTGCCGACTGACGAAATTATAATTGCCGTGCGTGAGGCACTTGCCAAAAAGCGCGGTTTGACAACTTTTCATATGGCGGTGGGTCAGGTGATAAAGAACCGCACTGTCATGAAAGTGGGCGCCAAGATGGCTGCTCTGTTGGGTCCACTTTTTTTTAAGAAAGTACCGGAGACCTCCGGGCTTAGGCTCCGCTTTCCCGCTCCCTTTGTTGGCAACAGGCGCTATATTCCGGCTCTTGCCAAAAAAACGTTTCTGGAAAGCTATCCGGAAGTAATACCCGGCGACCCGGGTAAACCTCGAATTGTTTTCTTTGTTGGCTGCATGACCAACTTTGTCTATACCGGTGTTGGCGAAGCAGCCATTAAGCTGTTCAGGCATCTGGGCTGTACCGTAATAATTCCCAAGGGGCAGCAATGCTGCGGCCTGCCTGCCATGTCCGGCGGTGATATTAATACTGTCCGTGAATTGGCGGAAAAAAACCTGCAGGAAATGGAAAAATACGAAGCTGACTATGTCATGAGTGCCTGTGCTACCTGCGGGGGGGCTCTGCATCGTTTTTATCCACTGGTTGTGGGCAAGCGCAATCCGGAATTGAAGGCCAGGCTTGAAGCCCTGGCAGCCAAAACAGTAGATGCGTCTCAGCTGCTGGAAAAGCTGGGACTGGATAGTTCTGAAACCGGTTCCGGAGACAAGCTTCGCATCACCTACCATGACCCTTGTCATCTGAGAACCAGAGGACTGACTTCACAGCCCAGGAATCTGCTAAAAAAAGCTGGCGGCATCGAACTGGTAGAGATGGAAGGTGCAGATCGTTGTTGCGGGCTGGGCGGGACGTTCAATGTTTATCATTATGAGTCGTCAATGACCATTAATGAAGCCAAGAGTCGTGCGATAATTGATACGGCATCAGAAGTTGTCGCTACCGGCTGTCCCGGCTGCATGATGCAGCTTTCTGATGGTCTGAAACAGGCCGGATCAGTAGTTGAAGTTGTGCATACGCTAGAGTTGCTAGCCAGGAAACTGAAAATTTGATCAGTTATTTTGTCAGGTTGAATTAGCTGGCACATGTCTGGATTTGTATTTTATGTTAAAACCTGATTGACTTTCTTGGCACTTATACATAAAATGCGCAATCGTCTTTGAAGTTATTTTTTTAATCCACCCCAAGGAGCAGAAAAATGAGTATTTCTGAAAAGAAACAAAAATGGACAGACACCGCAGTGGCCAAAACTCTTGCCCGTTCTAAAGAGCGTTATGCGGACTTCCGCACAACCGCCGGTATCGAAATCGAGCGTTGTTTCACACCTGAAGAGTATGC
>JBGSQR010000575.1:0-5379 GCA_041737975.1 Geobacterales bacterium
AATGGCGTTATGACAGCCTGGTGTAAATCCAGCTCCCTGGCTTGTTCTGAACTCACCCAGATGTACCCATCGTGGTATTCATCAATGCTGAGATTGTTCGTTTTCATAGTCGATAACTTGCAACAGACGTTAACGGTATGAATGTCGGTTTGCATATCACCCTGCTGTTTAAATATCGTTTCTTCCACGGAGATAATCTGCTCAAAGATGCTATCAAGATTCACCTCTTCGCGCCCTTTTCGTAATGCGGCATCATGGATAGTTTCTCCTTTGAACACCCGACCACCAGGAAACCAGTACTGCCCCTTTGCAGGTTCACCAGTTCTTCTCAGTAAAAGGCATTTCTGTTCATGTATAATAAGGCAGTCAACGCACAATATTGGCAATACAGATTGGATCTTTATGTATTCATCCGCAGGTATAAACATCACTTGCAACCTTTAAAGAAGTCGCTCATCAATAAGGCAAGCTTGTTGAGTCGGCGTTCGTCGACAAATTGATTATTTCCTACATAAAAAGCATTGTTGTGTATGAAGTCAGCGTTGGGAAAATCCGTTTCATTATAATATTTTTTCAAGAATGGTTGACGAAGAAGGTTACCGCTAATTAGAGGTCGGGATTCGATTCCGGCAGCCCGAATAATTTCTTGAAAAGCCTGTTTTTTCTCTGCATTTATGAACAGAAAAGGCAGGACAAACGATGAGATTCCCGGTGATTCCAAAAGAAGCAGTTCATGTTGGTATTCCTTACAAATTGATACAAATGCCAGATAGTTTTTGTTGCGCTGCCGGATAAAATCATCAATGCAGGTTATCTGAGCAAGCCCTAATACAGCATTAAACTCGGTGTTTCGTACATTAAATCCATCGGTAAGAAACAGGAAATCAAAATCAATGTCCTGATGGGCCTCTTTCAGTTTAGCATGGTTTTCTGGCGGTGTTTCCCGTGCTAATCCATGTGAACGCTTCAACAAAAAAAGCTTATACAGCTCTTCGTTATTGGTGCACAGCATTCCACCCTCTACGGTTGTCATATGATGTCCCCAGTAAAAGCTGAAAGTACCAGCAACACCAAGATTACCAACCTTAGTTCCGTTTAGCGTGGCCCCCTGAGATTCACAACAATCTTCCAGTATCACGATATCCCTATCGGCTATGATTTCCCTCAATCTATCAATATCAGCAGGAAAACCCAGCAAATGAGCAACAAAGATAGCCCTTGTTTTTGTTGATATTTTAGATTTTACTTTATCGTAATCCAGCGAAAGGTCTAAAAGATTTACATCAACAAAAACCGGGGTCAAACCACATTGCATTACTGGCGTAACCGTTGTGGGCCACGTTACGGCAGGCACAATTACTTCGTCACCATTATCCCATCCGTAGTACTCTTTGGCAGAATTGACCAGAAGCAGATTGGCAGAACTTCCTGAATTTACATACACGCAATGCTTGCAACCCTGCCACTTTGCAAATTCATTCTCAAATTCAGCTACTTTGGTGAATTGGGTGAAACGCTTGGTTTCTTTGATAAAAGAGACCAGAAGATCAAGATGAGAATCATTGATTACGTTCTCTTGTAGTTTCCAAAACATAATGTGCCCCTCTATAACTATTCATACAATTATTGAACTTCAGGAATCGCTCAAATTAACAGTGCCTAAACACGCCCATACAATGCTCGCTGCCATGAAATCGTTCTTTTCAGACCCGCTTCAAGATCTAGATATTTCGTCTTGCCAAATTCGTTTTCCCCCCTGCTCAGGTCTAACTGTGCCATTTTAGACGATCCAGGCACGGTAATGTCATTAGACGGTAAAAGAACAGGTACATTTGTAATTTTTGCTATTAATTCAGCTAATTCAGCAATGCTGGTATACGAGTGTCCACCAACATTATAAACGGCCTGTTTTCCATAGCACACTGTTTTAATTATCATTTCCAATGCATCAGAAACATAGCACATTGTCCTCATAGCAGTTCCAGCGTCCAACATATCAATTTTTTGATTACATAAAGCCTTTTCTATGAAAGAATTTATTGCCCGTTTGTCGTGCTTTCGCGTCCCTGGCCCATAAACATCACCCAGTCGGGTTGATATTGCTCTCACACCCTGTGAACGATAGGCGTTACACGCTGCTTCTCCCGCTCGTTTCCCCTCGATATATGAAGCGCGGGGGTGATACGGTGTGGTTGTCCCAATATCATCTTCACTGAAAAATGAATGTGTCAGACCAGAATACACTTCTCTTGAACTGACAAAAAGAAAACTACCGTTTGGTCTCAAGCGTTGTAATAACGCCATCGTAGCAGATATGTTTATATGCATTGTTGATATGGGATTTGACATGAACACCAAGGGCTGAGCATAGCCCGCTGAGTGTATAATCACATCTGCATCAGGTAATTGAACATATTTGCTAGTGTCGGATAAATCAACTTGCAGGATTTTTATTTTTACGTCGTTAACTATTTCCAGCAGATGAGGCGGTGGTTCAGAAAAAATCTGCGCATAAACCTCGATTGGCACTCCCGCTTTAACAAGGGATACCATATATGCAAGAATGTATGTGCCAATTAGCCCGGATGCCCCGGTGATAAGAACTCTTTTGTTCGTAAAAAAATCACGACCTATTTGGCCACAAACATTTTTTACATCTTCCATAATAATGTTACTCAACATTCTGTTGTCTCATAACTGTTTGACCTCATTTCTCGTTAAAATAATCTCCGTACTCCACCAGAATAGTACTTTTATTGTCTTTACGTTCGTAGGCAAACTTATATGCATTGAATATTTCTTCAGGCTCTTCAAGTCGAATTACTTCAACTGTTTTCAACATAAGTCTAAAAGCATCAGTAAAATCACCAGTATGCTGTATTTGAGGGTTTATCGGCCGTTCAGATCCGATTGCAGTTCTGATAATCACTTTAGGATTGAATTCACCATGAGAATAGGCGGACATTTTGTCCAAATGATTAACAATTTGATTGGTAGCAAGAAGAAGAAAATTCCATCTAGGGAAAATGCTGATCGGGATGGTTCCGTTTTGCGCTAATCCAATTGATACTCCCATTTGAAATTCTTCTGCCACAGGCATCTCAAGAAGCTTAGACCTATCAATATCTCGCAAGGTATTAGTCATAGCAGTTCCATCAAATTCAACTGCTTGCCCTAAAAACAACGTATCTGGCTTCTGGCCTAGCCACTCCATTGCCCTTTTTAACTCGTCAAAATATTTCATTATTGCTCCTAAAACTGTATTCGTTTACCACTTCCGGCGTGCGGATATTTGCTGGAATCATACTTGTAGTACGTTACATACTCATCTGACATGCCTTCCAGTGCCAGCTTCTCGCAGCCCCAAGCTTGACGTGTAATAGTGCAAACCGATTTTGAATTGTCTTCAATTATGAAGTGAATGGGCAATTTAAAATTTCTGGCGTATTTAATACATTCGTATGCTATTCCAGACTCTGAAGTCATGTCACCCATGAAGCAATAGACCTTATTTGTTTCATTTTTGCGCTTTATATCAAGAGCAATACCTACTGCAATCGGCAACACACCGGTAACAATTCCAGAAGACATAACCCTGTAATCACGATAACAAAGACTAATTGATCTTCCTGCTAAAATATCGGACTTGAGGCGATCGGCAGGAACACCTTTCAATAGGCATTGGTAGTGGCTTCGCCACGAACACACCACCCAATCAGACTCATTGATCTCACGAAAGATTTCAATCATCTGTTTTTCGTTTCCAGAATATAAATGTATGGGAGCACGAATCTGGCCTAAGTTGAAACATTCAGCAATATCGTTCTCAAACGCAATCAATTCTTTCTCTGTCAACGGATTCTTCATCTCAATTATCCTCTTACTTTTTTACTAACCAGCAGACATCCTTCTTTAGACTTCGGTTCATTTGATCTAATTGAAACGAGGTCTTGATCTGACAAAAAAGTGTTTTCCAGACTTATTCATTCGTCATAGCTGAAGCCCGCATAGGGCTTTCCATCTAATTCACCTTCTATATAGCTGCTTCATTTAACCGAGAGGTCGTTTTTTTGCAGAATTGATTATAAATATATTCTTTGTCAGCCGACCCGACGCTACAGACCACACGTCTTTGGTCAAAACTTTCCGGACATCTCAGTGACAGATAATAGCGAACGATCTCATCATAATTATCAGAAAGAACTGTCGATGACGGATCTAAACTTGTAACAACACCAAGTCCGGAAGGATAGGTCGGTATCGTCATGATCTTAAGATCCGGCCTGAATGTCTTCAGACAGGGATGATTCGCCAAACATCTCCTGTCCAGAAACCGGTACAGCGATCACATACCGTGATAAAAGCCAAGAATGATGAAATAATACACTTGGAAAACTATTTTGAATTCCCCATGATGTAATCATGAGGCAATCCCAAAATATTTTTTTTGTAAAGGTATTCTTTATATGTTTCCTTGAACTGGGCTATTGTAGAAACATGCTGGGTTGCCATTTGACCAAGCCCGACAAAGTATAGACATCCTACGTCCAGGATAATGGAATAATCCGCAAACCAATAGTCTAACTGGAAGCTCGATCTTAAATCCTCTTCGGTAAGATTCTTGTAGTAATCACTTGATGTAGCGACATATGGTGCCATGTCTGAATGGCAGAGCGTAGTTCCATGCTGTTCTCTCCCCCAGCTGGCGCAGGAGAACAAAAGTATGCCGTCCCGTTTCATTAGACGAAGCATGTTGAGTAAAATTAAATCCCAATCACCAGTATGCTCAAAAACTTCCGTAGATATCACCACATCAAACTGTTTTGCATTGCCAGGAAAATTTTCACCTCCGCAGACCAGATCAACCTTTGGCCCCTCCCCGATATCAATACCCATATAATCACAGTTTTCAAAAAAACCACGTACTGAACCGTTTATATCAAGGGATCCAATTTCAAGTATTTTTTTACCCTGAAAGTAGCTGGGTAAAAAAGCTTTAACATTATCGAAAAAAAACATCTGTTCAAAATGTGCCATATATTAACTCCTCTAAGTGATTTTATATAAAACACAGGGCCTTCCAGAAAATTGGACTAACTATTTTTTTTGCTGACCTGTACAGCAATAAATCTTCGTAAAGCTGCAACTTCAGGGGTGTCCTCCACTAAAAGAGACAAGAGCCTCTGAACTTCATCATAGTTACCTTCAGCTATAAGCCCATGTGCACGCTCAATGACAAAGGAAGGAAAAAGACTCGTCATCAATTGTTTGTTTTCATCCTTGCTAGCAATCCCACGCCATTTATTCAGGAAGATGCGCCTGTTTCGCAGAAGTATTTCACCGGCCGTTTCTGCTTTTTCGTAATAACCAATCTCCCTT
>JBGSQR010000577.1:0-7477 GCA_041737975.1 Geobacterales bacterium
CTTCTCCAGCAGGGAAACAAGGCAAAGATCAATGCCCTCATGCTGCGATCAATTAAAGACGAACGACTGCTGGCACTTGGCTATTGTGACGGCACGGGTAAAATGCTTTACCGCACATCAACATTTCCGGCATCGCTGGACTGCTCCTCTGCCAAAGGAGCCAGTCCGCTTCATCAACTCCCTCAGGGGTCAGTTCATGTAGCTATTTATCCGGTTGAACAGGAGGGGATGCAAAAAGGTTCTCTGATACTTGTCCATGATATGAGTTATGTCGGGCTTCGCAGCGCCGATACCCGCAAATACGTCATCATGCTCTTTGCTTTGCTCGGTGTAGTAATTTCTATTATCACTGTATTCGTCGCTCATCTGAGTTGGCGGGGATGGATGGAAGGCGTACGTGCGATGTTGCGCGGAGAAGGCATCTTGAAACCATTTTCTCAGCCGGCCGTCGCCTCCGAAATGCAGCCGCTTGTTGGCGACTTGAGGACTCTGTTGCGGGCGTTGGACAGTGAGCGGCGGTTTGCCGACGACTCAACCATAACCTGGAGTCCGGACTCTCTCCGCAAGTTGTTGCATAAGCAGCTTACCGGCGAGCGCATCATTGTTGTCTCCAACCGGGAGCCCTATATACATAGTAAAGAAGATGGTCAAATCCGGGTACACCGGCCGGCCAGCGGACTGGTAACAGCCGTCGAACCTGTTATGCGGGCCTGTTCCGGTACCTGGATCGCCCATGGCAGCGGAAACGCCGATCGTGAAACTGCGGATAAAAACGACCGGGTCCAGGTTCCGCCTGATCATCCTGAATACACATTGCGACGGATCTGGCTGACAAAAGAAGAGGAAAAGGGTTATTACTACGGCTTTGCCAACGAAGGACTCTGGCCGCTCTGCCATAATGCCCACGTCCGCCCTATTTTCAGAACCAGCGACTGGCATCAGTATGTGGCAATCAACCAGCGTTTTGCCGATGCAGTGGTAAAAGAAGCCGATAGCGATGATCCTGTCGTACTGGTGCAGGACTACCACTTCGCACTGCTGCCGGGCATGATCCGCAAAGCGCTGCCCAAGGCAACCATCATTACCTTCTGGCATATTCCCTGGCCAAACCCGGAATCATTCGGCATCTGCCCCTGGCGGGAAGAATTGCTGCAGGGGATGCTCGGCAGTACGATTCTCGGTTTCCACACACCCTTCCACTGCAAGAATTTTATTGAAACAGTTGACCGTTATCTGGAAACCCGGATCGAGCATGAATCATCCACGATATCCCGAGGCGGCAACCTGACAATGGTTGAAAGCTATCCTATCTCGATTCAGTGGCCGCCGCCCTGGCAGAAGACGCAACCCTCTATTGAAGAATGCCGTTCTGAAATCTGCCGTGCACTTGAACTTCCGTCAAACCACAAGATCGGTATCGGCGTTGACCGTCAGGATTACACCAAGGGTATTCTGGAAAGGTTCCGGGCTGTAGAAAAAATGCTGGAGTTGCACCCGGAAATGCTCGGCTATTTCACGTTTATCCAGATAGCCGCACCGACCCGATCAGCCCTTGACGACTACCAGTCGTTCGAGGCACAGGTCCGCAACCTGGCCACAAAGATCAATCAGCGTTTTTCAAACGGCATCTGGCAACCGATCTGCCTCAAGGCCGAGCATCACGAACCGGAAGTGATTAATCGCTATTACCGGGCTGCAGATGTCTGCATGGTAACCAGCCTTCATGATGGCATGAATCTGGTGGCAAAAGAATTTGTAGCTGCTCGCGATGATGAGCAGGGTGTCCTGGTATTGAGTCAATTCACCGGCGCTGCCCATGAATTGCATGAGGCGCTGATTGTCAACCCCTACCATATTGAACAAACCGCTGAAGCTCTGTATCAGGCTCTGATAATGCCGAACTTTGAACAACGCGAAAGAATGCTTAGCATGCGGGCCCTGGTTCGCGACTTTAATGTCTACCGCTGGGCAGGCAGAATGCTGCTTGATGCCGCCCGAGTCCGTCAGCGCGCAAAACTCGCCAGCAGAATAGGAAAGGATTAATAATGCCTGTATATTTGTTTAGTACTGAAGGACTAGCCGCTCTTGCAAAATATATTTCCCCAGACACATTGTTTGTCTTTGATCTGGATGGCACACTTGCACCGATTGTCGAGGATTTTTCTGCTGCACAAATTGACCCGCTAGTCAGGACGACCCTGGAACGGTTGATTAAATTTGCAAATGTAGCGGTGATTACAGGTCGATCAAGAGAAGATGCTCTCCGCATTCTCGGATTTGAACCGCATCTGCTGGTCGGTAACCATGGTGCTGAATGGCCGTCAGATTCTTCCAGTACTTTTGCCCAATGCAGCACAAACTGGTATCAAACACTGCAGCAGGAACTGGGCGATGTCCAGGGGGTGGAGCTTGAGTTCAAAGGCGCCTCACTTTCAGTGCACTACCGTAAAGCTTTGAATCAGGCAAACACTCTTATGCAAATTGATAACGCCATCAAACACCTCGAACCAGAACCAAAAAGAATTGCTGGGAAATTTGTTGTTAATCTGTTGCCGATGGAGGCACTCACTAAAGGTGAGGCGCTTGTCGAAGCAATGAATCGATTCGGGTTGGAACGGGCAGTTTTTTTTGGAGATGACGTGACTGACGAAGAAGTGTTCATATTAAAGAATATTGATCTATTTGGAGTGCACATCGGCAAGGATCAAAAAACGGCAGCGGCCTTCAATTTAAAAAAACAAATTGAAATGTTGGGTCTGCTTAATTCGATTGTCGGAATTTTTGAACTGCGTAACGAGAAAACAGCCTAATATAGATTCTGCAGTGGGTAACAGCCTGTTAGCATGATATACACAGACAGAATTAATTATCTTATCCAGACAGAAGATTGATATGAACGATTACATTGCTTTTGTTGCGGGTGTCACTTGTGCCGGTATCGGAGGTGAGTTGTTTGTTCGCGGGGCCGTTAGCCTTGCGCAATGGCTGCGGATTGCTCCCGGTATAATAGGTGCTACTATAGCAGCATTCGGCTCATCAAGTCCGGAGCTTTCAGTAGCCATTAATGCCGCCCTGGCCAATGACCCTCAACTTGCTCTTGGCGACGCACTTGGCAGCAACATCCTGAATGTGGCATTTATTCTAGCCATTGCCCTGATGATATCCGGCATCCAGACTTCGCGTGATAGTATCAAACGCGATTTTCCCGTGGCTCTACTGGTGCCGGTAATCACCTGTGTCCTTTGCCTGGATGGTAAAATATCCAGAATAGACGGATTTGTCATGCTGTCTGCGTTCATTATCTGGCTTGTGATGGCTGCCATTGAAGCTAAAAAGCAGAGAAACTTGATGAGTGAGGTTATTGGGAACTATCGGAAGGAAGTAGTAGTTCTATCGTGCATAGGCGGTCTGATTTTACTGATAATTGCCGGAAAACTGATAGTTATCGGGGCAAAAGGTATTGCCACCAATTTCGGAATAGACGAGTTTATCGTAGGGGCCGTAATTGTTGCCATAGGTACGTCAGTGCCTGAATTGGCCATCACGGTCATTGCCAAGTTTCGTGGACATGACGAAATCAGCCTCGGGACAATCCTGGGTAGTAACATCTTCAACGGCCTGTTCATAATCCCGGTGGCAGCGATAATCAGCCCGATCACCATTAATGTGCTGGAAGTTGCAGTAACCCTCGTATTCGGAATGGTTGCAGTTGCACTGACCTTCCCTCCTGGCAATGGTTTGATAGAAAGAAGACGCGGAGTAATACTTCTAGTGCTATATTCAATATATATTGCAACAATACTGCAATAGTCGACGAAATCATAGATTTTAGCAACCAACTTCAGTACAAACAATCAGCAGTGCCGCCATGTTTGTGATTGTCATGTTAAAAGCAATGTAAATATCTAAAATAACTTAAAGCTCTTAATATTGTAAAATCAGGATTTAAAAAATAATTGATGAGTGCTGATCTCAAACGGGACAACAATTGTTTTTACGGAGGCACACTTCATGACTAGAAACCGCCCTGTTTTCATATTATCAATGCTGATGATTTTACTGATTGGCATCTACGATTTTATGAACGAAACGCGAATTTCAATGATACTGGTTTATGCTCTGCCGGTATTTCTTGTTGCCTGGTATTGCGGTAAATGGGAGGGTATAATAGTTGCCGTCTGTGCAGCCGTAAGCTGGCTGGCTGTAAATTTGATACATAAATTACCGGATGCAAGCGAAGCCATTCTTTCCTGGAACGCATTGTCTCGTCTCGGTATTTTTTGTCTGATAGCCTACACCGTTGCACTACAGGCACAATTGCGCCGATCACTGGCCCGCGAACGTCAGCGTGCTGATACCGATCGCTTGACAGGACTCTTGAACAAATCGGCATTCAGGGAGCGTGTTGAGGAAGAGATGAATCGGTCACGTCGTTATAACCATCCTTTTTCACTGGCGTTCATCGACCTGGACAATTTCAAACAGGTCAATGACACTCAGGGCCACGAACGTGGTGACAAACTCCTGCAGGATGTCAGTAAATCGATTGTCAACACTATTAGAAAAACTGATTTCGCCGGCCGAATCGGTGGTGACGAGTTTACCATCTGCTTCCCGGAAGCAGGTGAAGTGCAAGTGCGCCAAGCCATAAGCAAGCTCGTAAATGATCTCGACATCATGACCAGTCAGTCCGGGTGGCAAGTGACAGCTAGCATTGGAGTTGTGACCTGTACGCATATCTGCGAGACCTACGATGCTCTGTTGGGAAAGGCGGATAAGCTGATGTACATCGCCAAGGAAAACGGGAAAAACAATGCCGAATTTATAACAGTCGGCGAAGGCGGTTTAAAAACATGACAAGCGAAACCGAGTTAATTCTTCTACAGCAGTTATCGGCAATCATGCAGAGGTTAGACAACATTGAATGCAAGATTGATAAAATCCTCATGTCGGGTCAACTACAGCAGGATGGTTGTACAACAACCGAAGCAGACCAGATCAGCCAGGATGTTCGAGAAAAACTTACTAATGCGCTTGTGAGGAAACGGGCTAAGGCGGCAGCAAGGTTGAATGAAAAAATATAACCATTTGCATAGGTACATTTGACTTTGGAGGCCCACGTGACAACTCTCCGTTTATGGCTTGAACAGTTTAAGGGTTACTTAGAAGTGCCGTTCCTGACTCTCGGCACAAATAAGTTCACCATCCTGACAATCCTTTACCTGATTGTTTTTTCAATTCTTCTTTTTTTCCTGGTCGGCAGACTCCGCAAATGGATTGTCGAACAACTCCTCACCAAGACAAAGATGGACATAGGATCACGGCAGGCGACCGGATCCATTATTCGTTACGTAGTCATTGTAATCGGTTTGGTAGTTATTCTTCAAACGGCGGGAATCGACCTGACCGCGTTGAATGTACTGGCAGGTGCTGTCGGCATAGGCCTTGGTTTCGGATTACAGAACATTGTCAACAATTTCATCAGCGGACTTATAATTCTTTTCGAACGGCCCATCAAGGTTGGGGACCGGATTGTGGTCGGTAATGTGGAGGGGGATGTAGTGCGGGTCGGGGGTCGCAGCACCGAGGTGGTGACCAATGACAACATAACGATTATTGTTCCCAACTCCAAGTTTATCACCGAAAATGTTGTCAACTGGAGTCACAATGACCGGAAGGTCCGCTTCAGCATTCCGGTCTCAGTAGCCTACGGCAGCGACGTGCGACTGGTTGAGCGTCTGTTGCGCGAGGTGGCGGAGGAGGACCCGGAAGTTCTAGATCAGCCGGCTCCCGGAATCCGGTTGATGGAGTTCGGCGACAGCGGACTCCGCTTCGAACTGCGTGCCTGGAGCACCTCTCTGATCCACCGCAAGGGATTGCTGATCAGTAATATCAATTTCGCCATCCTTGCCAAGTTTACCGAACACGGAATCGAGATCCCTTTCCCGCAGCGCGAACTGCGTATCAGGGGCGACAGTCTGGAGATGATGATAAGGCACGAAGGGGTTGACATCCCAAAGACAAACAATGACCGGTTGTGACGCGCTGCATTGATTATAAAATCTAATGTGGCTGACGGCTTGTGTTCCCGAAGGAGCATAGGCCACTAGCTGCAAATTTCGGGTAATGTTAATTATGACCATTGAAATACTGCTTGTACTCGGACTGGTTGTGTCGGCAGTCATTCTTTTTGCCACCGAGCGACTGCCGGTGGATTTAACCGCCATGATTCTGATGGGGGCAATGCTTTTATCCGGTATCATCACACCTCAGGAGGCCATCGGTGGTTTCAGTAATCCGGCCACGGTCACTGTTGGTGCAATGTTTATCCTTTCAGCCGGTCTCTTCAAGACCGGCGCAGTGGGTATCATTGGCACTGTTTTGGGCCGACTGGGCAGGATCAACTTCTGGCTGGTGCTGATCGTACTGATGCTGACAGTGGGAGTTTTGTCGGCTTTCATCAACAATACGGCTGCTGTTGCAATCTTTCTGCCGGTTGTGCTGGCAATCGCACGAGATACGGGAGTCACGGCGGGGCGCCTGCTGATGCCCCTCTCGTTTGCCTCCATGTTCGGCGGTGTCTGCACCCTGGTGGGCACCTCCACCAATATTCTGGTTTCCTCAATTGCCGAACGCCACGGGCTCACCCCCTTCGGCATGTTCGAGATGTCCGGCTTAGGACTCGTCTTTTTCGCGGTCGGCAGCGCCTATATGTTGCTGGTGGGTATCCGGCTCATTCCAGAACGAGCTGGAAATGCCCAGCGCGGTCCTTTTTTTGGCAGCGGCAATTATCTGATCGAGATTGTGCTGGAGCCTGAAGCCCGCTCGGTTGGCAAGGTGCTGGCAGACTCACCGCTGCTGCGGGATATAGCGATTCAGGGTGTCGATGTGTTCCGTGATGGTCAACGTCTGAATGAGCCGGCTGACCAGCTGGTACTGCAAATTGGCGACCACCTGAAACTTAGTTGCGATCTGGAAAATTTTTGTAAACTGAAGGAACGACGCGGGATTGCCCTGCGACAGGAAAACAGGCTTGATGTCAGTGAAGAGGCTGTTCTGGTGGAAGCGGTCGTAGCTCCCGGCTCTGCCCTGGATGGACGAAGCCTGAGTCAGGCACGTTTTAGTTCCCGCTACGGCCTGACTGCTCTTGCTGTGCGCCACCGGGGACTGGTAATGAGGGATGATCTGGAGACCACGAAACTGCGTGCCGGAGATGTTCTGTTGTTTGAAGTGGATCAACCATATCTGGAACAGTTGCGGGAAGACAAAAACTTTGTCCTGGTATCTCAGGTCGGGCTGCCGACATTCAGAAAAAGCCGGATGATGATTGGTGTCGCCATCGTCGTCGGCGTGGTGATTGCTGCTGCCACCGGACTGGTACCGATTGTGTCTGGAGCCATCGTCGGCTGCATTCTGATGGTACTGACCCGCTGTCTGACCCTGGAAGAGGCTTATGGCGCAATCAACTGGCAGGTTA
>JBGSQR010000584.1:0-6862 GCA_041737975.1 Geobacterales bacterium
AAGTGTAAAGGCCAGGTTGTGCAAACCAGTCATCCGCTTGTTTGAAGCCAGTTGTATCCTTGTTATGACACAGTACACACATATCGGCTGTACGGCCCTCATGACTTTTAAATGCCGCGCCTCCACGCCCTTTTTCAAAAAAGTCATGGCATGCTGTGCAGCCTCTGGTTTGGAATTTGGGAAAAAGATGTGTCTTGAAGCTACTGTCATCTGCCCAGGCAGAAAAACTCCAGGTCAAAAAAGTAATTAGGATTAATCCTATTTTCATTTTTTACTCCATTTTATAAAAATAGTGGTTTGGTTTATTTGTTGATTAATCTGATAATGGTACTGGTTCTGTGACTTGCTTTGATGCGTCGGGTTCATTTGATTTTAATTTTGCAGCTTCTTTTTCTTTTGCTTTTGCCGCGTCAGCTTTTATGACTTCCAGGACCTGCTTGAAGTCGACTATATTACGTTTTTCCGGGTTTATGGTGAATAGCGGTAGATTGTAATTGCTGAACGTGCTGACATTGGACATTCCAAGCTGGAAAACACCCTCTTTGTCTGCAACATTTATCTGGCTTTCCAGTAGCCCGACGTACCCGGATTTGGAAATGCCGGCATCAAAAATCATCATCATGGTGAATTGATCGAAAACGGTGTCAAGTTTCTGTTTGTCGCTAAGAGTCAGTAGAATTGCATACTCATCTTTGTTGATAATCCCATCCTGAAACAGAGATAAAGAAACAGTGTCAATAAGGTTATAAAAAACAGCAACTGAATCCTTATGTTCTAAAACGATATGAATTCGTCTTTCAATATCTGTTTTTTTGTCCTGTTCCGTAAGTGGCAGTTCGCTTAAACAGCGGTTGTCCAGTTTGGACAATGACTTCAAAATTCCGGTCTTGAAAGCATTGTTGATTAATTCAAGATTTTTTGCGCTAAATCTGTTTTCTCCGAAAAGTTTTAAAAATTTATCGTTACTTGCACTATCTTCCTTCAGTAATTCGTTCAGATCTATTCTCAATAAACCATTTTTTATTGGAGGCAACTGTGGATAGGCAATTTCAAGAAACGTGTTTAAAAACGATTCGCCCACATAAATAGTCTTGCTGTTGTAATCCAGCAACAGCGGTATTTTAATCGAAACATCCACGTTGTCTTTTTTATAATGCAGTTCGTAAAGGGCCTCGGATCTGTTGGACTTCATGTCAATCGCACCGTCCGTTTTCATGGAGATGCTTCGAGCAATATCAATACCTGATCCAAGATGCATCATGCGCTTGTCTTTGGATTCCGCAATCGCATTGTCTTTCGAAATGGCTATATTGGTAATCTTGCTCTCGGAACTGTAATTTAAGCCGGTGGCATCAAAGCTTTTTTTAAACGCCTGGTTGAGTCCTTCATGGGGGGGCAGGGTCTGTGCGCAGCCGCTGATGCAAATAATCATTAGCCAAAGTGTTGCTGAAACAAATTTAGTCATGTTCATGTCTCCTTGAAAAGTTTCAGAAAGTTACCTTCAATTTTGCAAAAAGTAAATGAATAAACGCTAAGCCTGGTTATGGGAACATAAAGAACATCATAAAAAAAAGGGAGTGTTTTTTTAACAATCCCGTTTTTTTATGTTCATAGATTATCCGTTACGGATTGTCAGTCAGTCAGGCCATTCACCCTGGCGCGGACCTTGGAGCCTTCCCTGATGGATGCCCCCTGACTTCTCGAACAATTTGCCGGTGATATTACCATCTTCAACAGCCAACTCGGCAACAGTTGCCAGAACCTTGTTGTCATCATCAATCACTTCTACCGACTGTTGTTTCTTGGGCATTTTCCTGATCTTGCTGGTGTTGATCTGAATATTTGCCACCCTGCCGTTGATTCTGCTGATGGTTCCCATCTCATAGCTCGGGTTAAAGGCATTGCCCAGTTGGTCGGCAGCTGCCCGGAAGGAGATGTTGGTCGCCCGGAGGATGTATTCCAGCTTCATCTCAGGTGTCATCCTTATCTTCCTGGAAATGCGCTCTTCTACTTTGCGGTTATCGTAAAAGGATTTCACCAGCTCTTTCTGCGCTTTCTGGTTAATAAAGAAGACATCCAGTCTGGTGCGTGCTGATGCGGTAAAACGCTGACGGGTCGGGTCGGACGCTATCGGTACCAGAGTTTCGGTGATCTTTTCAATGCGCGGCTGGATGATGTACGTGTCGCCTTCAGAGGAATTCAGCATAACCTTGGTAAAACGTTTGGTGTTGGCGATTTCAGTCTGGATGACATTCATGAATTCATCGGCCATGTCCGGAGTAAAGTATTTCTTGAATTTCTTCAGGTCGCTCTCGAGATCAGCTGACTCCAGCATAACAGGCTCCAGCGCCTGGGTTGTCACCTGTTGGGCTTCCTTGACATAAACCACCTCAGGGGTGCTGGCGCAGCCATAAAGCATTGCAGTGACGGCCAAAACTGTTAGCACGAGTTTGAGTCGTGAGATAAAAGTCATGATTAATTCCTCCGGATTATATGTGGTGTATCTATTCCATCCCCCAGGCAACTTTCAGCTCCTGCTCCATGTTCAGTTGGGCCGGGAAAAGGGTTGCCAGGTGATTAATCTGCATGATTTCACTGTCTTCAAAAGTAACTTCCTGACCTTTTGCCAGCAGTTCCAGCTTGGGTTCCAGCTGTTTCAGGGCAGCTGAAGCTATGTCGATCCTCAGCAAGGCTTCTCTGGTTTTGTTCGGGTCTTCGTCTTTCAGGTCAGGGTAGGTCCCCTTGATCTGCTGGTACATGGTCCTGTAGGCCACAAACTGCAAGCCCAGGTTGTCCTTATAGTAGCCAAAGGCCTTGATGATTCCTTTGATGCGGGGAACCAGCAGAGCGGCATTGTAGGCGCCTTTCCAGCTTTTGATCTCGTTTTGGGCATTGGGAATGGCTCTGATGCCATTGACGATGGCACAGGTGATTTTTGTCAGTGAGGCCATGGTGAAGTCAGCACCCGCAACAGAGGCGTTGTAGACACGGTCAGCCAGTTTGCCATAGTTTTTCTGCATGGTTGCCAGCTCTTCGGTCTTTTCGTTGTTCAAACGGTCACGTTCGCTGACCACAACCTTTTTTTCATTGGCATACATATCAGCATCGGCTGATTTGGTCACCGGCATAGGTTCCGTGACCGGAGCTAGGGCAACAACCTCATCATCGGTGGTTTTTTTGCGTTTGTTTTTTGCCGTTTTGGCCTTGTTACGTACTTTTTTGTTTAAAACTCTTTTGGGTACTGGTGCTTTCTTTTTTTCGATTACCGGTGCCGGATCAGGTTTCTCAACTGTTCCCTCTGCTGCAGGAACATCAGCGGCTGTCAGTGTTGGAGGAGCTGACGCAGGTTGCTGTGTGGCATCGGCAGGAACAGCTTTATTGGGCGAGCCGGTAGCCGGAGTGTAATTTGTTTTTTTTAGCCTGACTTCAAGTGCGTCCTGTTTTAGAGCCGGGTCTTTGCAAGCTGCTGGTTTTACATCACCTTCTTTTGATTTATGTACCCAGGCATCGCAGACTTTGAAGCCTTTGGCAATCAGATCAATCTCCTGTTGCAGTTTAACCATGTCGAAACTGTTGGCGGTAACAACTCCATAAGCCATCAACGGATTGCGGTAAATATTGTCGTCGATCAGCTGAACGCCCGGTTTTCGTCGGGATGACGGCACCTGGCGTGCAATGACATTGACCGGTTGGGATGCAAAAAAACGAATGTCATCCTTGACCATCTCCTTGTTGAGCATCTTTTCACGATCTTTCAGGAAGATATACATGGCGCTGGTCGGCCTGGGAAAACCTGTTTCGCGATCTAATTCTGTTGATATGGTTACGCCTTGCGATGATCCGAAAAGGCTGAGACCCATTTTGAACAGTGCGGCCCCTGATGGAGAACCGAACAGTTCGGAGGGCCATTTGTCCTGTTCAGAAATTGGAGTTTCCAGCAGAATCCTGTTTGATAGTTTGATAGAGATGGCTGCGCTTTCAAAAGAGTCCAGAGAGGCCATGATGGTGGGATTCATGGACTCGAGACCGCATTCAAGTCCAGCCGTGCCTGTGGCGCATCCGTTGAGTTGGGCCATACAGAAAAAACCGGAAAGCAGCAAGGCCGTTTTTTTTAAAGTATTGATAGATATCATAGGTCACTTCCTGCTTGATATTATGAAAGGCCCCCTGCCGGATACCCGACAGAAGGCCTTTGTTTCTGTTGGCTCTATTTTTTGAAGA
Source organism: Geobacterales bacterium (assembly GCA_041737975.1). Taxonomy (GTDB): domain Bacteria; phylum Desulfobacterota; class Desulfuromonadia; order Geobacterales; family Pseudopelobacteraceae; genus JBGSQR01. Next base: position 4,222 of record JBGSQR010000584.1, read on the forward strand.
TGACCTTGTTTCCATCGATTTCCGGACTGAAGCGTTTCAGTTGGGAATCCTTCTCGAAGTTGTCAAGCAGCAGGTCTACCAGGTCGCTGATCTTACCGGCGTAATAGAGATCAACAATCATGTCGCCCTTACCACGGTTCTTTTGGCTGACATTCTTGAGCCCTTTGATGTCGTCCTTGAGCAGCTTTAGGATTTTGCGCTCCAGTTTGTAATCTCCCTTTGATGGGAAGACAACTTCAAAACGTGCCCCACGGCGTTCCTGGGTCAGGGTTTTAGTGTTCAGCGCACTAAGTACTTCCTTTGCGAACGACTTACCGCCGTTGATGGCAGCCAAACGCAGGGCGGCCTTGGGGGATTCGCTGGCCCTGACTCTTGCAGCGCCGTCTATGTTGCCTTCCCACATCAGGTCGCGACTGGTGATACTGACGGTTTTGCCGGTCATCATGGCGTGATAGACACGCATACTGCCGTCCTGGTTGACGTCGATATCAACTTTGCCGATTACGACCCATTCACCCAGTCCTTCCAGTTTACCAACAAGTTTGTTGTAGTCTGCTTCTTCAGCCAGGGACTCAAGCCGGTTGGTCTGCTCTTCCGAGTCGATAACGGTGTATTCGGCAGCGGTCAGATTTTTCCTGATTTCTGCCCGGATATTGTCCAGAATAACCGGTGCATCTCCGCTGTCCATCTTGCCGGGGATCAGAATGACAAAAATTCTGCGTTCTTCGTTTTTACCGGTAACGGCACCCTGACGCTTGAGGTAGGCGCGAACCTCTTCCTCATTGATGGTGACTTTGATCTTGGCGGTCAGTTCTTTGGTGAACATGCCTTCAACCTTGCTTTCAAGTACTTCCATGTCCTGGATATACTTGTCATCGCCGGTCAGATTCAAGGTTGTTGAACGATCCTTGTATACATCGTTGAGATAACTACGGAGCGCCTGTTCCCTGGCTCTTTCCTTGGCCTTGTTAAGGGCAGCGTACTCGTCATCATCAACTTTGACGGTTACGATCTCAGTGTAAGTACGGGTTTCAGCACAGGCCATGCCGCTGAACATCAGCAATGCGCCCAATGCGAACAGAACAGTCAGTAACTTTTTCATAGTCTCTCCGTTGTCTGTACTAAATTTAAAAAAGTAAATATCAGCTATTTATTCGAAATAACGACTTTTGCATCACTGATATAGTCGTTGCCATGCATCATGGTTTGCCGCAGGATATTGGCGTCATCAGCATTTATGATAACAACATTATCCTTGGAAATATCATCCACAGTAATGTGGATCAGATTGTCGCCAAGATTGGACAGTTTTGACACATGCTCAACCGAGTCTGTGTAGCGTACGGCGCCGAATGTGCGAACAACTGATGGTTTGACCTGCTTGACACAGTACACCGTTACCAGACCATCTTCGCTCTTTGTTACAATAACCGGCAACAGTACACGCTCAAAGTAGCGGCCATCAAGGTTGAAAACAACACCTGTGACTTTACGGGTTGAGTCATAGGTGGGAGCGATTCTTTTGTGTGGTGTTTTAACGACTACCGGTGTTTTGGGAGCGCAGAGCGGTTTTTCCGGAGACAGTTGCTCCATAGGTATGTCTGCTCGAATGTCTCGCCTGTCCAGATCAAGAGCACTGGTCAGCGCCTGTCCTTTGCATCCGCTGTAACCGCCGGTCAGACATATTCTCATCTCCACCGTGGCCATTGGGGAACCTTCCACTATTTCATACCTGGAACTTACAATTTGCGCGCCTTTAATAATGCCCTCGACTCTGGTCTTGATCTTGTCATCTACCAGAGCAAGATTTTGAACTGTAGTTTCTGAATCTATTTTTACACCGTTAATGGTTTCAAGAAGTGCCCGTTGTGCCGTTACCTCTGCAACTCTGATGGCGTGCAGTCTGTCTTTGGCCTTGTTGCCGGTTGCCTTGGCTGTCCCCTGGCCGATACCGCTAACATATCCGCCGGTCCAGTTGACGGACCCTTTGCTTTCCTGGTCTGCTACGGCCAAAGTGACTGAAAAAGTCAGAACCAGCAGAGCAATCAAGCTGTTCCAGAATATGTTCCTGACCATAATATGTTCTCCTGTTGGTACTAGTCTTTAAGGTCTATCTGGTTTAATGATAATCATATACCAGCAAAAATAATTATCCAGCAAATTTTATTAGCCTAAATTTTGTTGCCGGTCCAAGGCCTGACAGGCGCTTCGGTACAATATCCCCATTTACCGTCAAAATGATTGCCGTTGAAGGAAAAGACAATATTGCCCCAGTAGTAATTTCCGTTAACAGGTGTTGCACAGCGCTGGGCAGAGCTGCTCTCAATCCAGACGCCGACCAGGTTGTTTCCGCTGATTGCTGCGGTGATTCTTCCGTTATCCTGATTGTATGTACCACTGACATTGCTGCCGGACTGGTTCAGTACCATCATCCCTTCGGAAGTGTTCCAAGTGCCGGCAATGCCGGTGGCTGAAACTGCTGCGGCCAACTTGACACCTTTCAATTCAGCAAAGCCGGCCCCGTTTGAGCCTGAATTGTGTGACCAGGTGGACTGGTTGGAATCAACTACGGTATAGCTACCAGCTTTGATTTCTACATTTGGGAGTACAAACCAGTAGGCATTGCGCACGCCACCCTGAC
>JBGSQR010000406.1:0-3924 GCA_041737975.1 Geobacterales bacterium
CAGCGTTCTTCAGGCACCCATACATAATCATTTCTGACCCAAATCCATTGCCCTAACCTGAAAGGAACCCATTCAAAACTTATAATTGTTGGAGTCCATACATAGCCGTATTCCCTGACAAAAGACCATTTGCCGTTTGAATCAAATTCAGTCGAATACTCGTGTAGCTCTTCAGGCAAATATCTGGTACTTTCACCAGTTTTTTGAATAGAAGCGTCGCGTTGAAGGTTCCACCGCTCCCATTCATCAGGTTCTGTAATCGGTGATATTTCTGCTCCGAAACTGCTAATTCTCAGTGTGTTTCCGGAATTAACCCTGGTCTTACCCTGACTGCTCTCCAGAAAGGCATGCCCCTTTATCAGAGACAATTCAGTAGTATTATTGTCAATTACATCCAGTAAGCTGATTGAATTGTCTACCGCAGAACAGGTTGCAGACGGAGTATCTATCTGAATAACCTCCCTGCCGCCTTTCTTGTTATTCATGTAAATATGTCCATGATCAAGATATAAGTGAGCTGTTGTTTCTGTTAGAGAGACAACCTCAAGTACGGTTGAGGAGTCAAGGCGGATAAAAATACCGCCCTGAACATGCAACTCTGCGCGTCCATCCTGAGGAACCGAAATCATATCTCCTACAGCAATCGGCGTATTACTTGATACTGATGTCCATTCTTCTTGATCTCGATCATAAATCTTTACGTTACCCTCGATCAGGCTCATGCGAATATCACCAAGTTCTTCGCATAGTGAGATTGTTGGGGTTGACGTGCATAAAAAAATGGCCATCAAAAGTGTTAAAATAAATTTCATACGGTGACTCCCCTCAAGTGAAATTACCTTTCCTAATGGATACTAGCATTGTATGTGCCAGTTAGTTAAAGTGACTAAGCAAATGATCTTATTAGTAAATAATTTTTTTAGTTTTATTTTTAATACTTATTTACGGTCAGAATAGCCGATATGCGGTAAAAATATCTTTAAAAATACAGTTCAATGCGTAGTATTGAGTCTGCAAACGATTTGCAATCCATAAATGGTTTTAGTATAGTGCCAAGACTTTATACCATATTTAAAATACATCATTGAGAAAGTGGCTATGAAAGAAATTCTATCAGGAAACGAAGCAATTGCCCGTGGTGCTTTTGAATCAGGATGTCGTGTAGCATGCGCATATCCCGGTACCCCCTCCACTGAAATTCTGGAAAATACTATCAACTACAAGTCTATCAACTCCTCATGGGCTCCAAATGAAAAAGTTGCCCTTGAAGTGGGAATTGGTGCCAGCTTTGGTGGTGGTCGTGCATTAGTCACCATGAAGCATGTTGGTATCAACGTTGCTGCTGACCCACTGTTTACGCTATCTTACACCGGTGTAAATGGCGGCCTGGTTCTTGTTTCTGCTGATGATCCTGAAATGCATTCTTCGCAGAATGAACAGGATAATCGCAACTATGCCAAGTTTGCCAAAGTTCCGATGTTGGAGCCTTCTGATTCACAGGAATGTAAAGATTTTACCAGGCTTGCATTTGAACTATCTGAAAAATATGACACTCCAGTAATGCTACGCACAACTACCCGTATTTCACACAGTAAATCAGTTGTTCATCTTGATGAACCGGTAACAGGTTTGCCGGAACCTAAATTAACTAAAAATGCTGCCAAGCTGGTTATGTTGCCTGGTAATGCCAAGGTGCGTCACCCTCTGGTTGAAGAGCGTATTGTTAAACTTTCAGTAGATGGTGCCACAATGGCTATCAACAGAATGGAACTCCGCGACTCAAATATCGGGATTATTACTTCCGGTGCGTGTTTCCAGTATGTACGTGAAATACTGCCAGAGGCATCAACACTTAAATTGGGAATGGTACATCCCTTACCACATAATCTAATTCGTGAGTTTGCCTCCAAAGTTGAGCGTTTGTTTGTTGTTGAAGAGTTGGATCCTTTTATTGAAGAACAGGTCAAAGCAATGGGAATTGCCGTAACCGGCAAAGAAATATTTTCACTTTGCGGTGAACTTACGCCTGATCGAATTCACAAGGCATTTTCAAGCATCGGGATAACAACGGCAGCACTCCAGACTCCAGTCACTGAAACGACTCCAGCGAAAATGCCGCCACGCCCTCCAAATATGTGTCCAGGTTGCCCACATCGCGGCGTCTTTTATACTTTGAATCAACTTAAAGCCTATGTGTCTGGCGATATTGGCTGCTATACACTTGGATTTCTACCACCACTTTCCGCAATGGATACCTGTGTTTGTATGGGTGCATCCATCGGCATGGCAACCGGTGTAACAAAAGTTATTTCCCCGGAAGAACAGAAAAAAGTTGTTGCTGTGATAGGTGATTCGACCTTTCTCCATACCGGTATCAATGGTCTGATGGATATGGTTTACAACCAGGCTCCTGCTACTGTTATTATTCTTGATAATCGAATTACCGCCATGACCGGTCGCCAGGACAATCCTGCCTCCGGATTCACTCTGATGGATAATCCGACCAATCGCATAGATTTTCCACTGCTCTGCAAAGCTTTGGGTGTCAAAAACATTCGCCTTATCGATCCCTTTGACCTGGAGCAGACACGCAGGGTGATTCAGGAAGAGATGAACCGTCCAGAACCCTCGGTAATTATAACTGATAAACCATGCGTACTTGTTAAGCGAGATGGTGTTTTTCAGCGTGAAATTTCTCTGGAAGTTACGGAAGACAAGTGTGTCGGTTGCCGTGCCTGTCTCAAAATCGGATGTCCAGCTATTGAGTGGCGTCCAGGTGATGGTAACAAGGGCAAGGCATACATAGATCCTCTGCTTTGCACTGGCTGCGATGTCTGTCGTCAGCTTTGTAAATTTGATGCAATCGGGAGGATTAAATAATGAAAACTCAAATTACTAACATACTCCTGGTTGGAGTTGGTGGGCAGGGAATTCTCCTGGCTTCCGAAATTCTTGCCGAGGCCGCCATGCTGTCCGGGTTCGACGTCAAAAAGAGTGAAATTCACGGCATGTCCCAACGTGGTGGCAGCGTAGTTTCACATGTGCGTTATGGTAAAGAGGTTTTTTCACCAATTGTTCCAGAAGGAGAGGGTGACATTCTGTTTGGATTTGAATTGATGGAGACATATCGCTCACTTTCATTGTTGAAACCTGACGGAGCCGTTGTGGCTAATGATTTAAAAATTTCGCCACCATCAATCCTGATGGGTAATGACACTTATCCGGCAGGTTTGGCTGAATCCATAAAAGCCCGTTTTCCGGATTTCCTTCTGGTAGACGGGCAAAAAATAGCTGAAGAGGCGGGAAATGTCAGGACCGCCAATACTGTTCTTTTGGGCGCTGTTTCCAGACGTCTCGACATTGAAGAACAATACTGGATGCAGGCTCTGGAAAAAATGGTTCCTGCACGTGTTTTAGCTGTGAATCAAAAGGCTTTTCTTGAAGGTCGTTCACTGTAATGATTACTGAAGTTAATTTTATTGTGAGGTAGATCAGGTATGTTTTTTAACGAGGAATTTGAAACGTTACCCAGGCCTGCACTGGAAGCAATCCAGTTTAAAAGACTTGAAGATGTACTCAAAAGGGTTAACAGCAACGTACCGTTTTATCGTGATTCTTTTGCAAAAGAAGGAGTCAAGCTGTCGAACCTGAAATCTCTTGAAGATCTTCAGAGTCTGCCATTTACTACCAAACAGAATATGCGTGACTCCTATCCCTATGACCTGTTTGCTTCACCTATGGAAGAAATTGTTCGAATTCATGCTTCCAGCGGAACGACCGGAAAACCAACAGTTGTTGGCTATACGGCCAATGATATTACTGTCTGGTCCGAATTGATGGCCCGTTCTTTTGTTTCTGCCGGTGCCCATAAAGGGGATATTATTCATAACGCCTATGGATATGGGCTGTTTACCGGTGGTCTTG
>JBGSQR010000003.1:0-8359 GCA_041737975.1 Geobacterales bacterium
GTCAGGGTCAGAATCGGACAGTCGATTATCCTGGCCAGGGTAACCAAGCGTTCTGTAGCTACCTTAAACATAGAAGCGGGTAAGCCGGTCTGGGTACAGGTTAAATCCGTTGCGGTGATAGAATAGACTAAACCGGCTCGACCTGTTCCGCCAGCTCCTGCGCCAGACGGCAAAGCCCGGCAGAATCCTCCAGACCTTCAACAAACCTTTTCGGAATACCGGACAAACCAACCTGTGCACCAACAAGCGCACCGGCCAAAATAGCGCGAGCCTGATTCTGACCGCCACCGTTTACGGCGTGCAGCACAGCGGACTCAAAATCATCATGGAAACGCGCCGCCAGATAGTAAGCAGACGGCAGAATGTGGTAGATGGCACACGGCATGCCGTAAACCAGCGAAACCTTCCAGGCCGGTTCGATAACAACATCAGGATCAGCAGCGGCGGCAGCCATGAAAGAGGGTGAAAGCAGCGCATCCGGTGAAGCAAAACGCCCGGCCCTGGGTGGATCAGGATCTCCCGGCTTGGGAGGCTGCAGATTATCACTGGTTATGGCATGGAACGGCAGTTCACCGCTCTTAACCAGTTTCATCAGTTTGATCGACAGTTTCTGGTCAAGTTTATGCCCCTGAACCAGCATACCCAGCACAGCACCATAGGCAACTGTCATGGACACAACCGTATCATCAATCTGGGTCAGAATCGTATTATTGGTTACCGTCTCAGCCAGTTTATGCGGTTCCAGGGCATACCGCACAGCCAGAGCCAGGGTCCGCTCAATCGCCTCCGTATCATCGGCATGACCGCCGGTCTGCCCCCATGGCAATTTCTGCACAACCCTTTGCCGCCATAACTCACGAATGGACTGACTGGTATAGCCGCCCGGCCCGTTGACCGGAGTGCCATCCAGCTGCGGCAGCAGATCCTGATCAAACCTGCGACAGAAATCCTGCTGATCATACCCGCCATTTTCAACCAGTGACTCCAGCGTCAGGCGCAGGATATATCCGGCCTGGGAGGGCTGACCGGCTTTCAGACCGGAGTGATAGCGGCCCGGCTGCGGATCCGTATAGCCTGTAATCCAGGTCCCGTATTCGCGATGGAGTTCATCCAGGTCATAATACCAGTGCGGTCCAAGCCCCAACGCATCGCCGATGAAAGCCCCCATAATGGCTCCGGCTGCGCGATCCTGTATCGTTGCAGTTGTCATGCTGTCCCTCCTTTAATCAGTTCTCAGTTAAACATACCGCACTGACAGTCTGATTCAAGAGAACAAGTTCCAAAAAAAACAATTAAGGAAAAGCTGCCGGCTTGATCTCTTCCTCTGTTTCACCGGCCGGAAGAATCATATTCAACAAAACGGCCAGAACACCGCAAAGACTGATCCCCTGCATACTGAAACTGCCTATGGTAACACCCAGCCCACCGATACCGGTGACCAGTGTTACTGATACCAGACAGAGGTTGCGCGGCTTCATCAGATCAACTTTTCCCTCCATGATAGTTTTTAGACCGATTCCTGCAATTGATCCGAACAACAGAATCATGATGCCACCCATGACCGGCATGGGGATTGTCTGCAGAAAAGCGCCGAACTTACCCACAAAAGCCATCAGAATGGCAAAACAGGCCGCCCAGGTCATGACAACCGGATTGTAATTGCGGGTCAGCATAACGGCACCGGTAACTTCGCCATAGGTGGTAACAGGAGGCCCGCCGAAAAGACCGGCAACAGTTACTGCCAATCCGTCGCCAAGAAGCGTACGATGCAGACCGGGTTTTTCAGTGTAATCCTTGCCGACTACCGAACCAATGGCCAGAATACCGCCCACATGCTCTACTATCGGGGCAATGGCTACAGGGATCATAAACAGGATTGCAGCCAGATTAAACTCCGGGCGTCCAAAATCCGGAATTGCCAGCCAGGGTGCATTGGTAACCTTGCTGAAATCAACCAAGCCAAGAAAAATTGAAACGACGTAGCCAACGGAAACACCAACCAGAATCGGTACCAGCTTGAGCAAGCCCCGGGCATGAATGGCGGTCAGCATTGTAGCTACCAGGGAAATAGCAGCCACACTCAGAGCGGTACCATAGGGCACAACCTGCGCATCACCTGCCTTGCCTGTCGCCATGCTGACAGCCACCTGGGCCAGGCCAAGACCGATAACCATGACCACCGGGCCGATCACAACGGGAGGCAGCAGGCGGTGAATGAAATCAACCCCGCGCCACTTGACCAGTACAGCTGCAACATAGTAGAAAAAACTGGCCGCTGCCAGAGCACCGAAGGTGGCCGGCATGCCCCAGGTCTTGGCCGAATAGATCACCGGTCCGATAAAGGCAAAAGAGGATCCGAGATAGATCGGCACCTGCTGCTTGGTGCAGATCTGAAAGATCAGGGTACCGATACCGGCACCCAGCAGTGCCAGACTCGGATTAAGCCCGGTCAAAAGCGGGACCAGAACAGTAGCACCGAAAGCGACAAATAGTATCTGAGCACCGGAAAGGGCTGTACGCCAGACCGGTTCTTTATGTTTGGACATGGTTGTGGTCTCCTCTTAAGGTAAACATACAAAAAAACTGACTAAAATCAATTTCAGCTATGAGTATTTAGCAGTCCCCTCTCCATGAGGGAGAGGGTCAGGGTGAGGGGGCAGAGGTGTATTTCTATGGCACTGCTGCCCCCTCATCCGGCCTTCGGCCACCTTCTCCCTCAGGGAGAAGGGATTAATACTAGTCAGGCAAAATAACTGTATTAAACTTATTTCGTCCCGAAAATTTTATCCCCGGCATCGCCCAGGCCGGGCAGGATATAGCCGACTTCGTTGAGACGCTCGTCAATAGAGGCCACAAAGATATCAACATCCGGGTGAAGTGCCGTCACTTTGTTCAATCCCTCCGGAACCGCAACCAGAAAAAGTCCTTTGATACGCTTGCAACCGGACTTTTTGAGCATTTCGATTGTGGCAATCAGAGAACCGCCGGTTGCCAGCATCGGGTCGATAATCAGAGCGGTGCGTTCCTCCATTCCACTGGCCAGCTTTTCGTAATAGGCCACCGGCTCCAGCGTTTCCTCATTGCGGTAGAGTCCGACAACACTGACCTTGGCACTGGGAATCATATCCAGCACACCGTTCATCATACCCAGACCGGCACGCAGGATCGGTACCACCGTAATTTTTTTACCCTTGATCTGTTGAACTTCAACAGGTCCGGCCCAACCCTGAATAGTGATGGTTTCGGTAACAATATCCTTGGTAGCTTCATAGGTCAGCAGTCGGCCAATCTCCGAGGCGAGTTCGCGGAACTGCTTAGTGCTCAGATCAGCCTTGCGCATCAGACCTATCTTGTGTTGAATCAGAGGATGTTTAACTTCGAAAACCGCCATGTCCGGGCTCCTTTAATGATAATTTTTCTCTTTGGCGAAGTGAAGATACAGGGCTATAAGTTCAAGGTCAAGCGTTTGAAATAATGCTTCGTTTATTTTCATTTCAAGCCATAACTCTGGCTGAATTCCCTACCTGACCAAAGTTTACAATCACTGACAATCTATGTATCATCAACCTACGCAAGCATCGTCCCAATCAACATGGAGGAACAATGAAACTCTACTTCCAGCAGACACCAATCGGTAAAATAGGGATTTCAGAAGAGAACGGCTTTATCACAAACTTGTTTTTTGAAACGGACACTATTCCTCAAGATATTGAGGTTATGGAAACGGAGCTGATCAAGGAGGCTTTTCAGCAACTGGATGACTATTTTTCAGGAAAGTTGAAAGAGTTCTCCCTGCCCCTGGCCACCTGTGGAACTGATTTCATGCTCAAAACCTGGCAGGCGCTCCGTGACATACCCTATGGAGAGACGGCAAGCTACAAGGATATCGCTGTAAAAATCGGCAATCCCAAGGCGGTTCGTGCCGTAGGAATGGCCAACAACCGGAACCCGATTCCAATCTTCATTCCCTGCCACAGGGTCATCGGAGCGAATGGCAAACTGGTTGGTTATGGTGGCGGGCTGGAGATTAAGGAAAAACTACTTAATATTGAAAAAGGAACGGCTGCGGTTGCACCGGTCATCAAAACCAGTTCCATACAATGAGATGACGACTGATCACAATTTTTCATCAACAAATGTATTCAATTTGACATATTAAAAGGAATAGACCAGAGATGATTCGAGTCGGATATCGTTCTTCAGAGTGTCCCCACCGGGGTTTGACTGATAATCATCAACAAGCCCGGAGCGGAAGAACACTCCGGTAAAAAGAGGGATTTTAAGCGAGGTCTCGGAACGGAAACGGTATTCTCCAAGCTCTGTCAAGTATGGATAAAAAAGAAATTCTTGGGACAGACTTAGCTTTTCCATAGTAAGCCATTCGAAATAAGCACGTGATGAAACGATTACCTCTGTTGTGTCTGATTTATCGCTCCGGAAATCCGTCCGTTGAACGCCCAAGCCAGCTTCCAGCAAAACCTTAAATGGTTCCTTATCGAAAAGCCAATAACCAAGCCCCGACGCGGGAGTATAACGGCCCCGGATATTAGCGAAGTAATCATGGTCCGCCTCGATTTTGTTAAATTGATACCACTTCTTCGTTTCACCTAAGCTCCAGGCGTAACGCAAAAGACCATAATAGGTTTGCGTATTCATTCTTTTGTCCTCAGAAGCATAGGAACCGCGCCCCTGGAGCGTCCATTCGTCAACTTTTTCCCTCTTTCGGTTGACAACAAACTTTCCGCCCAGGCCTTTGGCGACCGTATTCCCACTCTTCAACAAAATACTCCCCTCGATCTGGCGTGTCCATTCAACCGCGGGGATCTGTTTTTCCTGAGGGGACACATGTGCGGACTGAGTCTTGATGTATGACGCAATGCGTTCTTTGGAGACTGTCAAAATCCCCAGGCTTTCACTTTCAAAAATAATTGCAGCGGGGGTTTCTTGTTTCAAAACACCCTTGAGTGAATCGCCGTTTTTGAAACGGATCTCATCCGCAAAAGAACAATCCTGGGCGAGACTCAAAAATAAAAACAGAGATAAAATATAATAATAATTGTCTTTCACAAGAGAACCTCAAAAGATAGCTGAATCGAATGGATAGAAAGTTGCTGTGCCGGACAGATGAAAAAAATACACCCGGAGCAAGGTAGTGTCAATGCAACTTAGGGTGTACCTAATCTAAGACATAGAAACCCGCCTGATAATACGCTTCAGGAACCAACCTCAAGTGGAGTTCGAGTCCGCATACCCTTATTACTCATTTATGCCGTTATTTAAATCATCTGCTGACTGAATTGTTGGGAAAATTGATTGGGATGGAGCTTCAAAACCACGGAACAAGAAAATGAGAATACTTAAAAATGGAAACAAAAAAGGAACCCCGAAGGATTCCTTTTTTTAATTAGTAATACGACAAAAACCAGCATATATCTATTCCCATTTATTGACATTGACATTACCAACCAGAATAGTATCATTAAAACTAATTTTTTATTCAACACCAATGCCTTATGACGAGAGCGGAGGCTCTCCTGATGAACAATCCAGACAATAAAATACCTGCCAGAATACTGATTGTTGATGATGATTTTGCCATCAGGTTAATTGCTCGCGACCTGCTGACTAATGCCGGTTTTGAGGTCCATGATGCGGGAAACGGTGTTGATGCCATCTTTGAGTTCAATCAGTTCTGCCCGGATATAGTCCTGTTGGACGTTATGATGCCTGAAAAAGACGGCTACCAAACCTGCCGTGAAATCAGAAACTCCGTAAACGGTTCGATAGTTCCGATTCTTATGATGACCGGACTGAATGATTTGGAATCGATTAATCTGGCTTATGAGTCAGGAGCTACTGACTTTATAACAAAACCGATCAACTGGCCGCTGCTACCATTCAGGATCCACTATATTATCCGCTCCAGCAATACCTATGTGCAGCTCAAGAAAAGCGAAGAGCGTCTGCTGCACGCCCAGAAAGTCGCCAGAATCGGCAACTGGGAGCTGGAAATCAAATCTGATATTCTTAAATGTTACGATGACTTCTACGCACTATTCAGCCTAAATCCTAACGACCCGGAGGATAACAGGTTTGTTCAAAATAACATGCTACAGTTCCTGAAAAGTGAAAAATTCACCAAGGCGCTTGATGTTGCAAAGCTTTCGGAATCCACGGTTAGCCTGGACCAGAAACTGACACTGCCTGACCACTCCAAACGCTATATCTGTATCGAAGCTTCAATCATTTACGACATCAATGGTATTCCGACCACTCTAACCGGGACCGTCCAGGACATTTCCGAGAGAAAACTGGCCGAGAAGCATAATGCCGATCTGGAGGCCCAACTGCACCAGGCCATGAAAATGGAGTCGATCGGACGACTGGCAGGCGGTGTTGCCCATGACTTCAACAACATGCTGAATGTAATTATCGGCCATACTGATTTTTCCCTGATGAAGCTGGCGCCAACCGAGCCGCTCCATGAACACCTATCTGAAATACGCAAGGCGGCTGAACGCTCTGCCAAACTCACCCGACAGCTGCTGGCCTTTGCACGAAAACAGACCATCACACCCACGGTTTTGGAGCTAAACAGCCTGTTATCCAGCATGATTAACATGCTGAAACGGCTGATCGGCGCCAACATAAATCTTAACTGGAGTCCGGGAGAAAATGTCTGGCTGGTCAAGATGGACCCGTCCCAACTGGAACAGATTCTGACCAACCTCTGTATAAATGCCCGTGACGCCATTCACGGCAGCGGTTCCATCAACATTTCAACCGGCAACAGATTGTTTTTCAATGAGTTAATTAAGAGTCAGTCTGACACCATTAATGGTGAGTATGTTTGGCTTTCAGTCTCTGATGACGGCTGTGGCATGGACGATAGAACTCTGAACCAGATATTTGAGCCTTTTTTCACTACAAAAGATATGGACAAGGGAACCGGCCTCGGATTGGCCATGACATACGGCGCAGTCAAGCAAAACAACGGCTTTATTGAAGTGAGCAGTCAGCAGGGTGACGGCACGACATTGAACATCTATCTGCCTCGCCATTTGGGTGAAGAGCAGTTGATTGAAGTTGACGACTCTGAAATGATGGAGCAATGCGGGACTGAGACAATACTGCTTGTTGAGGACGAAGACGCCATTCTGAAAATGACGACCATGATGCTGGAACTTCAGGGATATACTGTCCTGCCAGCCGGCAATGCGACTGCAGCGGTCAGGCTGGCCGGAGAACATGCCCAAAGGATCAGCCTACTGATAACCGATGTGATCCTGCCCGAAGCAAATGGACGGGATTTAGCCAGGCAGATACTTTCCACAAACCCGAAAATCAAGTGTCTCTTCATGTCAGGCTATACAGCCGACATCATCGCCCAACAGGGTATCATCAATGAAGGGCTTGATTTCCTGCAAAAACCATTCTCCATCAATGAACTATCTGCAAAAGTACGCCAGTTACTGGATGCATAAAAAGCTGACTGCTAAACCACTTTATTCAGAGACCTGACCAGCTTCAGACTCATCCATCCCTCCATGCCAACGTTTGATAACATCATGCAACTGGTGAACCGTAAACGGCTTGGAAGCATAATCATCCATTCCCGCAGCCAGACACTGTTCCCGGTCTCCTTCCATGGCATGTGCAGTCAGGGCAACAATCAGAACCCGGCGGCCGCCTGAATCCGATTCACGCTGCCGAATCGCTCTGGTTGCTTCGTAACCATCCAGCTCCGGCATCTGGCAATCCATGAAAATCAGATCGTACTCCTTATTGAAAACCGCTTCTACCGCTTCAATTCCATTTTCAACCACATCAACCTGGCAGCCGAGTGACTCCAGCATTATTCGACCCAATTCCTGATTTATAATATTATCTTCAGCAAGCAGCACATGTAACGTTTCAACCTGTCCGGCAAGCCCGAGTTTAAATTGATCTCTTTGAACATCATTTTGTTGAACTATCTCAGGGACCGATTCGGCATGCTTCAGACAGACAGTAAACCAGAAAACCGAACCTGTTCCGGGTTCACTATTAACTCCAATAGTTCCTCCCATGGCCTCAACCAGTTCTCTGGATATGGCCAATCCAAGTCCGCTACCTTCATGCCGTCTTGCCATGGATCCATCTACCTGTGAAAACGCATCAAAAATATGGGCCTGTGCTTCTCTGGAAATTCCTATGCCCGTATCCCTGACTATAAAATGCAGCACGGAATAATCGGGATTTTTAGCCACTAAAGACAGCTGAAAAAAGATCTCTCCTTTTTCAGTAAACTTCAAGGCGTTTCCAATCAGGTTGATCAAAATCTGCCTCAATCTGACCGCATCCCCTCTGACAACCTCAG
>JBGSQR010000010.1:0-11200 GCA_041737975.1 Geobacterales bacterium
TGTAACCAAATTCAACAACACCTGTTCCAACTGGCCCGAATCTGCTTCAACAATCAGTTTATCTTCGTAAATATTTAAATTCAGCTGAATATCATCGCCGATTACCCGCAATAACAGCTTGGACATGCCATCTACGATATCATTGAGGTTGGATTTTTTCAGGCTGATGGTCTGCTTTCGACTGAAAGCAAGCAAACTCTTGGTCAGCTGGGTCGCTTTTTCAGACGCGGACAGCATGGGCGTGACATAATTCATTACAGCTTCATTTGTTCCAAACTTCATCTTGAGAAGATTGCCATAACCGATGATTGCCGTTAGGATATTATTAAAATCATGGGCTACACCACCGGCAAGTGTCCCGATCGCCTCCATTTTTTGGGACTGTTGCAGCTGCAACTCCAATTGTTTTTTGTTTGTTATATCTTCAAAAAGACCATCAATCCAGACCAGTCGACCAGCATTGTCAAATTTTGCATTTGAATTAATTGAAACCCAGACCGGCTCACCATCTTTTTTCTTCATCAAAACTTCTTTATCTTTAACAAACCCTCTAGTTGCAACCTCTTCAAGAATAGCACTTCTTTCATCAGGATTTTGATAAAGTGTGTCGACAGAGATTGAAAGAAAATCCGCAGTAGATTCAAAACCGAACATTTTAACCATGGCTGGGTTTGCCTGTAAAAACTTGCCCTCTGGTAAGCCATCATTGCGAAATATTCCAAGTGCCAAGTTATCCACCAGCGTGCTATACCTCTTTTCACTGTTATGAAAAGCCTCCTCGGCAAGGGTTCTTCTATGTGTGTTAATCATCAGGATGACAATTGAAATCGTCAACATCAAAACACCGGCAAAAAGGCCCCAGACAAGTCCTTTGTTAACCGCATAAAATGATGGAGGCTTATTAATAATAATGCTGCCAGTAGGAAGCTGACTGTTTTTGATACCGAAACGGTCCATCTGTACAAAGTCAAACATGTACTTGTTTGGACTTTCCATTATTACCGGAATTGAATCAGCTACTTCTCCATTTAGGATACGCAGAGTAAGTGCTCCTGCACTGCTTCCCTGAGCATGGCCACTGGTCAGCATGCCTCCCAAAATACCAAAACCAAGATTAAAATCCCAAAGACCATACACCGGAACACTACTGCTTTTTGAAAGCATATTGGCAAAATCATTGTACTCTACAAAATTACCAGCCTTATCTTTTTGAAAAACGGTATGCAAAACAAGACAGTCATCATTAAGAGCAGAAACTGTTTTAAAAATCTGTTGTATTTCAAGATCATCCAAAATATGAAATTTCAACCTGTGGCTATACCTGGGAATCATCTCTTTAATTTTCTGATGGACAATCTGACCGGTGGTTGTCAGATCAATAACAACATAGATATTCTTCACATTTGGATGTAACTTGAGCATCAAATCAAGATTTGCCGCTATATCGGCATCTTCATTCACACCGGTATAAAGAGTTTGTCCCTTAAGGTCTTCGATCCTGAGCCAATTGACACCACAAAAGATAACCGGCACTTCGCCAAAAGTTTCGTTACGGTATTTCCTAATAAAATCAAAAGCATCATTATCAGTTGCGACAATTGCGTCAAATTTAATATTCTTGAATTTGGTTTTATATATATCCTGAAGTTTGTCAAAATACTGCTTTTCAAAAACCCACTTGGTTCCCATGTATTCTACATAAAACTTTAGATCATTCCTCTTGGCAGTCATTCTTCCAACAATGCCCTGGGTAAGATCATCTGTCCATTTGTATCCCTGATGATATGAATTAAGAATCAACACATGTTTTTTATCATCGGCAAATGCATTAAATGCAGAGATAAAAACCGTAAGAACCAATATTATTAAAAAACATGTCCTCTTAATAAGCGACATTACCATCTCCAAATAAACGTACAATCAGTCTAAATTCTAGCTTTGTTTTTTAATTATATAGTAGCAGGCAAATATGATTTGTATAGTTTGGCCGCACAAAAATCCGGCAGACAAAAAAAGCCGCCACGCCTTTTTTATCGGCAGAAGCGGCCTGACAGTTTAGATAATAAGAGACTTCAGGAAAAAGCAGCTACCTGCGCCTGATAAACCGTAACCGGCATAAATCTTACTGCAAACTCTTTGCTGCACCTGCTGCAACTCATCAGAAAGGCCTTACCGTTTTTACCCTTATCAAGTAGGACCTCATGTTTGTGGCTGCAGTATGGACAGACTGTAACAACAGTTGGCTGACCAGCCGGTTTTAACTCTGCTTTTTTCACACTTCTGACCGTCTTTGGTTCTGCTGCAGACTTCGGTGTGGCTGTCATCTTTAACTCCGGCGGAACTGATACAACCTCAAGTGGTGCTGATTCAGAAATTTCAGAAACATCATGCTCAGTCTTCTTCACCTTGACCCGCTCCTTTTTAGTTGCAGTGGCAATCGGCATATTATCGTCATCAGGAGGATTAAAAGCTGAATCGTGTACGATTTTGCCGGCCATCACTTTTTTCCAGATTGTGGGGATGGAAGATCTGGAATAGTGCAACGGCTTGCTCCCCTTCATCAAGGCTGATCCTTTTTCTACAACATAGAACTTATCGCGATAGGATACCAGTGTCTGGTTACCGGCTTCAGCAACCTTGATTCCTGAAGACATCTTGTTATCAAGCCAGAATGAAACAGCTTCAGCCATCAGTAAATCTCCTTTCCGGAAAGAACTTTGTATAAACTTGGTAAATACTATGGTTCCATAATCATATCATTCAGGTCACGCTTGGGTACAAAATGAGTGCCATCGGCATCACGATAGTATTTCACATCACCATCCGGTCCAAGCGGCACCAGTTTGACAACCTCTTTAGGTTTGCCCAGCGCGATTACCAGAAGCACCTCAAACTGCTCGCCAATATTAAGTGTTCTGCACAGTTCCTCTCTGTCGATGTTACCGATTATACAACCGCCAAGACCGCGCTCAACCGCCCCCAGAAGAATACTTTGGGCTGCAATTCCCTGGTCGCAAAGCGTTTTTTTACTGATGCCATGATCCAGCAGAATCGTAATATATCCTACCGGACGCTCCCCTTCAGGCGGGCCATCCCACTCTTTCAGATAACCGGCCCATTTCAGACTTGGATAAATCAGGGCGTTACGGGCCGGGTCAACTGAAATAATGTACTTGAGCGGCTGCAGGTTGGCTCCGGTGGAAGACAAACGAGCCAGCTCAATCAGTTCAACCAGCGCTTCTCTGGCAATCGGCACATCCTGATAAAAACGGCGGTAGCTGCGATTTGCTTCTACAAGTTTTTTTAGCATTTTTGCCCCCTTGGTTAGTACTTCTTGCTATCGGCTATCGACTTTCTGCATCCTGCACCTCATAACAGGCAAAATGCAGATCGGTATGGTTTTTATATCCCTTGCAGAACTTTTTCGCGATCAGATCAAGAGGCGGATCGGCAAAACCGTTCAGAAAAGCATAACCATTATTATCATTCAGATGATGGCTGGCGTGATGACGCTTTGACAACAGCAGACCCATATTACCCAGCAAAACCACCAACGAAGAAGTGGACGTATGACAAAGATAATGGGAAACCTCTGCCACGGAAGAGAGTATGCCGATATAAACTAGAATATAAAGCGCAACAGGGTGGGCAGCGGAATAATGCAGCAGCAAGACCACAACAAGCAAGTAGCCTATCAACCAGATCTTAGACCCTGTCTCATTGAAATACACAACCAGCAGGTTATGTTTACGGTACTGGGGAATCTTGTGGTGCATGTGGAAATTGGCGATCAGCGGTCCGGCCAGTGACTCGTAGTTTTCGTTGTTGTCCATATACATATGAACCAGGCCATTAATAAAATCTGTCACCAGGTAAGCCGCAACAAATGCAATAAGTTGCAAACCAGGTCCGATTGAAAACGGCAGTATGGCGTAGAGCAGGTAAATCTGCAGCGATACATTAGTTATGGATACAAATATGCCGAACATTTTGTAGATGCTCTTGCAATTAAAGAGCTCCATTGCTGCATTGAACTGTTTTTGTTTTTGCGACAATTCCAAAATCAGCAACTCCTGATGCCTTAATATCCCTGCAAGACTTAAATTATCATTTAAATAATTAATCTGTAATGTTTTTTCTTCATTTTAAAAATAAATCAACCTCAATCAATCCGGTTTCTCCGGCATAACTCCTTGCACTGGAATAGCGCCAGTGAGTTGCTAAGTCAACATATCCACGCTTGACCGGGTTGATATGAATATATTCAAGTACTTCAAGCAACATGTTTTTACCAACAATCTCTTCAATTTCAGGCGGTTCCTGCCAGAGATCATACCGCCTTTGCGCAGAGTCCAGATTACAGAATAATCGCACCAAGAACCTCTCAAGCTTCTGATCTTCAAGATATTTAACAATATTCCTCGTTGTCTGTTCCATAAAACCAGCCAGACATTGATCCGGTTGTTCTGCGCTGACCACAAAATGCAGGTGTTCTTCCATAATTACATAACCGAAAAGCTTCATTCCGTTATGCTGTCTCTGGTATATCCAACTGTCCAATATGATACCTACTACCTGCGGTTGTGAAAACAGAGGCAGAAGATTATTTACAACGCAGGTAATGTGATACGGCGTATTGGGTTTGATATGGATTTCCTTTTTCACGCAGATTACTGCCGTGACTTTTTAATGCACCATGCTATACTGCATTATAATTAAAAACCCCATTATGACAAGAAGCGGTTTATCTATGTCAGATTCACTACAAGGAAAACAGTCCTCCTCCCCTAACAACTATCAGAGCCCGCCTGCCCGGAATATCACAAGAAAAAAATTATATGTTGTAACCATAGCCACCTTCCTGATAGCGACTTTTCTCGGCATCACACTTGTGTTAGTTGCTGAAAACAACCGGCTAAAGAGCAGGCAGAAAACCGTCAACGACATACTTGTTCAGATCGCCGACAACATTCAGGATCAACTAAACCGATCCCTCTCCGCAACCTTTGCACTGGCAGCCGTTATTCGCCAGAATAATGGCCGCATTGACAACTTTGAGTCTCTGGCAACCGAAATGATAGGACAATACGGCGGTATCAGCTGCCTGCAGCTTGCACCAAAGGGAATCATCTCCGCCACCGTCCCACTAGCAGGAAACGAAAAGGCCATTGGTCATAATCTTCTGGAAGACTCTAAACGTAATAAAGAAGCACTGCTTGCTCTGAAAACCCGCACACTTACCCTGGCCGGACCCTTTGAGCTTATTCAGGGAGGTCAGGCGGTAGTCGGCCGCCTGCCGGTTTTTATTCCCGTAAGTGGCGGTGGAGAATATTTCTGGGGCTTTACTGCAGCCCTGATCCGAATCCCTGAACTAATCGATTCGGCCAAGATTCAGAAGGTCATTGAGGCCGGTTACAATTTTGAAATTTCCCGAATTCATCCTGATTCCGGTAAACTGGATATTTTTGCCAGCTCCTCCAAAGAGGCTCTCCGCTCTCCGGTTCAACATGACATTCTGGTTCCCAACGGTAGCTGGACCCTTTCCGTCGAACCCCAAAACGGCTGGTTTTCGCCTATTACCATAACCCTTGAACTAGTTCTTGTAATACTTTTCGGATCATTGATTGCAAAGATTGTGCATACATTTTACAAACAGCCAATTGTTCTCCAACAGATGGTTGACGAGAGGACTCTGCAGCTTTCCGAAAGCAACCGGAAACTAAAATCAGAAATTGAAGAACGTGCACGGACCGAGGCTGCACTACGAAACAGCGAAGAAAACTACCGCATTCTTATTAACAGTATTCCCCTCGGAATTAATCTGATCGACACCGAACACCGCATTATAATGGTAAACAGTACGACTGCCAAATGGCTAAGGCGACCGACAGAATCACTTATCGGGCAATACTGTTTCGAGCAATTCGAAAAGCGTGATCATATCTGCAGCCACTGCCCCGGAGAATTATCCATTAAATATGGACAGGCAGCTATTACTGAAACCGTTGCCATACGCGATGACGGCACCAGTTTCAATGCCAGCATCCATACCGTGCCGCTTTATGACATTCAGGGAGCAACCATCGGCTTTATTGAAATTGTTGAAGATATCACAGAGCGAAAAAAGGCTGAAGATGCACTGCGAAAAAGTGAAGCAAGGCTCAATGAATCACAGAAAGTGGCCCATCTCGGACACTATGAATTAGATATTTCTTCCGGAACATGGACCAATTCATCAGAACTGGATGCTATTTTAGGCATAGATGCAGGATTTACGCGTGATGTTCCGGGATGGCATCAGATCATACATCATGAAGACCGTGAAGATCTGTCCACATATCTGAGGGATCATGTCATGAGAGATCGGCTCACTTTCAACAGGGAGTATCGTATATGCAGGATCAGTGATCAGACAATACGCTGGGTTCATGGTCTGGGTGACATTGAGTTAGATGCTGATAACAATCTTGTAAAAATGTTCGGAACAATTCAGGACATTACGGAACGAAAACTGGCAGAGGAAAACCGCAATAAACTGGAGCAGCAGATGCAGCACGCCCAGAAACTGGAGAGCCTGGGAGTGCTGGCCGGCGGTATTGCACATGATTTCAATAACATTTTAATGGCCATTCTCGGCCATGCTGAACTGGCACTGATACGCCTGAGTCCGGCTTCACCGGCCAGAGAAAATCTGGCCAGCATTGAAGAGGCGGCTCAAAGGGCAGCCGATCTCTCCCGACAGATGCTGGCATACTCAGGCAAAGGACATTTCCTGCTGGAAATTATTGAACTCGGCGAACTGGTTACGGAAATGATACACATGCTGGAAGTTTCCATCTCCAAAAAAGTAATGCTGCGCCTGAACCTGACCTCAGACCTGCCTCCGGTGGAAGTCGACGCGACCCAGATACGCCAGGTTCTGATGAATCTGGTCATAAATGCCTCCGAGGCCATTGGCGACAATAACGGCGTAATTGCCATAACTACAGGAACAATCCAATGCGACAGCAGCTACCTGTCCAGTTTCTGGCTGAATGACGGGCTTCCTGAGGGACTTTATGTTTTCATAGAGGTAGCAGACACTGGTTGCGGCATGGATAGTGAGACCATCGGCAAAATTTTCGATCCTTTCTTTACCACTAAATTCACCGGCAGGGGCCTTGGCATGGCTGCAGTGATGGGTATTGTGCGTGGACATCATGGTGCAATCAAGATCTATAGCGAACCTGGCCGCGGCACCACCTTCAAGATGCTTCTGCCGGCAGCAGAAGGTTGTGCTGACAAAAAGAAAAGACAAAGTGCAGAGAATCAACTGTGGCAAGGAACAGGACTGATCCTGATCGTGGACGATGAAGAACCTATTCTCAAACTGGGAAAGGAGATGTTGAACCTTCTGGGATTTGAAGTTCTGACCGCTTCTAACGGAATCCAGGCACTGAAAATTTTTAAAAAACACAGTCAGGAAATCAAATTAGTGCTTCTGGACATGACCATGCCGCAGATGGATGGAGAAGAGACTTTCCGGGAACTGCGAAGAATTAAGTCGGATGTAAGGGTGGTGATTTCCAGCGGCTATAACGAACAAGATGTCAGCCAGCGGTTTCTGGGCAAAAGGTTGGCAGGTTTCATTCAAAAACCTTACACATTGGGGGCCCTAAGTGACGCAATCAAAAAGACGCTTCATATGGGGTAACCAATTATAAAGCAGGCTCTCAAACACCTTTCGGCACCCACTCCAACGTATTTTTCCTCTTCAGCACATCACGCCTGTATTTTTCAAATTTATAGTAAAGCCGGACAATTTTTTCCAGATTGCGGCTGATTTCATCATAACCGACACGCCCACGACCGATTATAAACCCAGGCAGAAACCTGCCCCACGTGATGATTTTCCTCTGCTCCTGACATTCTGAAAGCAGTTTTCTTGCCTCATCGACCCGACCTGAAAAACTTTCAGCAGCAATGGCTTCCCCGGCATTCTGACGTTCAGTGACAAAGCTGTACCATTCCGTATCAAACATCTGCAACTCATCGTGTTTTAATACAAAATTGCGAAATACATCTGTCTCCACAAAGCTATACCAGTCACCTCTCGACATATATGCTTCGCTGCCTAAATCAATGAATATACGCAGTTCTAGCGGAGTAGCCATAATCGACGCAAACGCATAATGAACATGATCAATCAACTGACCCTGGCCAGGCCTGATCAGGTTTATGACCATCCAGGTATAGGCAGAAGAACTATCTGTTTTTCCTACAACATCGACCTCCAGGTTGCGATAAGCGGTCAAAAACAACTTCCTCAGGTGAGTTGCAAGGTTCAGAAGATGCTGACGT
Organism: Geobacterales bacterium; assembly: GCA_041737975.1. Lineage (GTDB taxonomy): Bacteria > Desulfobacterota > Desulfuromonadia > Geobacterales > Pseudopelobacteraceae > JBGSQR01. The sequence continues at coordinate 8,341 of JBGSQR010000010.1, forward strand.
AAAAGACTGAGATCATTGAAATCACTTTTTTCAAATCTGTTTGGTATACCGGTAAAATCGGTCTCTTCTTCCTGAAAATACTCGCGCGCCTTTACAACTGCATTATCAGCATCCAGCAGCGGTATAGCACCGATGGCCCTATATCTGATAAATTTTTCCCTGTCCAGTTCCTGCCAGACAAATGTTACCAGCCGGGCAATTTCGGCCTTGACCCTTTCACGCTCAGCACGAGTAATAATCAACTCTACAGTTTCATCGGTCAGAACAATATGACGATCACGTATTTTTCTCAGGATGTGGAGATTATTTGCGTTATATTTTTTGGAATCCTTTTTAGAGAGTAGATCAATGGCGTGAGAAATAAAATCCACATTGGATGACAATTCAAGCCCATTTAAACGCAGCTCTTTTTCCATAAATTTCTCAAACAGAATAGCTGCAACAAAACCTGCATCGACAAAATTTCCCTGTCTGAGAAGGCTTGCAGAATAAAAGGCAAATTTTTTCTGCCATTCGCTGACTGTTACGACATGCCCCATTATATTTTTCACCCCTCAAAGAATAATATAAGCCCGTACTTACTAACGTCTTGACTTCAAGTTTTCAAAGTATACTGCACAGGTGATTTCCAGACAACATCAAAACCAAATGGGTGACTTCAAATAGTAAAAAGCGGCCGCTGGAAGCAGGCCGCTTTAGTAATAGAAAAATAAACACCCGGCAGTTTTGAAAATGTTACCTTACTTAAGAGACTCCAGCGCCTTATCAAATCCAATATTATAGGCCTTCCTGTTCAGCTCGATGAACGCCTCAGGTACGCTGGAGAGTACAGCCTTCTCACCGTTCTCCCTGGAGATGACGCCGGTCAACGCAACCATGGCGCCCAGGGCTACGATGTTGGCGACTATTTCTCTCCCCACGTCGACCTTGGCGCTGTTAATGATCGGAATGGAGACGGTTTTGAAGTTACCTTCCGGTAGGGTTTTGACCAGGTCGGAGTCCACCAGCAGGATGCCCCCTTCTTTCAGGTCGTGGGAGTATTTGTTGGCGGCTTCCTGGGTCATGGCCAGCAGGGCGTCGCATTTGGTTACTTTAGGGTAGTCGATGGCTTCGTCGGAGATGATGACTTCCGATTTGGAGGAGCCGCCTCTTGCTTCAGGGCCGTAGCTTTGGGATTGGACGGCCTGTTTGCCTTCATAGATGGAGGCGGCTTTGGCCATGATGATGCCGGCGGTGATCAATCCCTGACCACCGGAGCCGGAGAAACGTAGTTCATATCTGGACATGGTTATTTACCCCCCTTGGTGGCTTGGGCCTTTTGGATGATTTTGGCGTATTCGTCTGTGTATTCAGGCCGTTCTTCTTTATAGAGTACGCCGGTGAGGACTTTGCCTTCGAGCTGTTCGGGGGTCATCTTTTCGGCGGCTTTGACAGGGACGGCTATGTCTTTCAAGCGATTCATCATTTCGATTACTGATTTGAATTTGTTTCGTCTGCCGTATGTTGTGGGGCAGTCGTCCAGTATCTCGACTACGGAGAAGCCTTTGTGCTGGATGGCTTCGACTATTAGTTTGTCGATCTGGTTGGCGTGGAAGGCGGTGCCACGGGCGACAAAGGTTGCTCCTGCGCCGATGGCGAGTTTGGCGATGTCAAAGGCCGGATCGGGGTTGCCGTAGGGGGTTGTTGATGCTTTGGCGCCGGTGGGGGTGCAGGGGGAGAACTGCCCGCCGGTCATGCCGTAGATGTTGTTGTTCATGATGATGTAGGTCATGTCTATGTTGCGTCTGCAGGCGTGGATGAAGTGGTTGCCGCCGATGGCGGTGCCGTCGCCGTCGCCGCCGACGAGGATGACGTTCATTTCAGGTTTGGCCATTTTTACGCCGGTGGCAAAGGCGGCTGCTCTGCCGTGGGCGGTGTGCAGGGTGCAGCAGTCCATGTAGCCGGAGATTCTTGATGCGCAGCCGATGCCGGAGACTATGGCGGTGTTGTTTTTTTCAAGTTTGAGGGTGTCCATGGCGCGGATCAGCCCTTTCATGATGATGCCGTGACCGCAGCCGGGACACCAGATGTGAGGGAGTTTGCCGGGGCGGATGTATTGTTCGTAGTTGAAGGACATGGTTATCTGACCTCCTTGATTTTATCGAGTATCTGGTCAGGGTTGATGGGTTCACCGTCGACACGGAAGATGCCGTGGACAGGAGTTTTGCCTTCGGCGCAGCGCTGGATTTCCAGGGTACACATGCCGAGATTCATTTCAGGGGTGATGAAGGCTTTTACTTTTCCGGCTAGTGCTTTGATCTGTTTGTCCGGGAAAGGCCAGATGGTTTTGATGCGGAACATGCCGGCTTTTATGCCCTGCTCGCGTGCTATGTTGATGGCGTAACGGGCGGATCTGGATGTGGAGCCGAAGGCTACTACGACGATTTCTGCGTCTTCGAGTTGATATTCTTCAAATTGGACGATGTCGTCGACGTTGGCGTCTACTTTACGGAGCTGACGTTTTTCTTCAGCTTCGACGATTTCGGCTTTGGTTGTGGGGAAGCCGTCGGCCATTTTATTTAAACCGGTGACGTGGAAGCGGTAGTCGGTGCCGAAGGCGGCTAATGGTGGTACGTCGCCAAATGAGGTGTCGTAGGGTTTGTATTGTTCGGGTGGTACGCTGGGTGCGGTGCGGTTGATGATTTCAATTTCGCCCGGTTCGGGGAATACTATTCTTTCACGCATGTGGGCGATGATTTCGTCGGGCATGACGGTGACCGGGGTACGATACTTTTCGGATAAATTGAAGGCGCGGACGGTTTCTTCAAAGTATTCCTGGACTGAGGCCGGGACAAGGCAGATGGCGGGGTGATCGCCATGG
>JBGSQR010000016.1:0-2421 GCA_041737975.1 Geobacterales bacterium
GCTGTGTTTCGGTTTGTCCGGTTACTGCCACTTACAAGCGTGACGACGGCATTGTCATGATTGATTACGAGAAATGTATCGGTTGCAGATACTGCCTGGTGGCCTGTCCCTATGCCGCACGTTCGACGGATGTGGGGCATTATTACACCGGAGATTCACGCAAAAGTACCTATGAAGTGGAAAACTCCGGTGAGTACGGTAAAACCTACAAGCGCAAGAGTCACTGGCATTCACCCATCGGCAATGCCCGCAAATGCCACTTCTGTATCCATCGGGTGGAAAAAGGAGAGTTGACCCGCTGCACAACCACCTGTCTGGGGCATGCCACATATTTTGGGGATATTAATGACCCACAGGCATTGATTACTAAACTGATTTTCAAGACAAATGTCATGAAATATAAGGAAGAACTAGGCACTAAGCCAATGGTATTTTATATTACTTGAAAATGCTGGACATTGTTTTGTAACATGCTAAAACAAAAAAAATGTTTTTAGCCGGTTCTCCGGTAAACAACAAAAAAGGAGAAAAAAATGAAACGTATTCTGACACTTTTGGTAGCTGGACTGATGACTGTAAGCTTTGCAACTGTTGTGCTGGCTGCTGAAAAAGAAATTGCTGCAGCCACAGAGACTAAAAAAGTAAAAAAAGATGATGCAAAAAAAGCAGCCAAAAAAGACGCAAAAAAAGATGATGCAAAAAAACCGGCTAAAAAAGGCAAAAAAGAGCTTTCCGGTTGCTGATCTGATTTTAAATTCTGTTTTAAAAGGGCATGCTCATGGCGTGCCCTTTTTTTTTGCCTGTCTGAGTAATTACGGATGGTTAGTCTTGTAATAATCACTGATAGTTAAGTCATTTTATTTCCTTTAATTAAATATATTTTTTCTGCATTTGTATATGCTTAAAACGCATCGATGCATGAATTATATTCGTTATTACAATCCCGTAAATATGAATTAGAGTGTTGCCGGTTATGACTTGAAATCAAACAGATGCTGTCAAGGAGTGTATGCATGACTTTTAGAATCGCAATTATTGCGAGTTTGATATGTTTACTCTTCAGTGTCGTCTGTTATGCAGATTCTCTGGTTATTACCTACCATTCCGGCAAGACACAGAAGGTTCTTCTCGACGATTCAATTCAGTCCATAAATACCCTCCAATATCTATCCAGTGCACAGGCCGAAAACAATAAAGATGCCTCTTCGTTAAAAAAGCCGGGTATGGAAGAGTCAAAGACTGTTCAGCCTGACTCAAAGCCTGAAACAAAAAGTAACCCGGATAAGAAAGCTAAAGTTAAATTCAAGTGGGCTAAACCTTTAAGCGGAGAGTAGCCTGAATGTCTCTGCAAAGCTGAAAACTAACCGGTTCTTATGCAGTTGTTTCAAAACTTTTTTAAGGAGGAATTATGTTTGAAAAGTTGAAGAAGAAAAGCAGAGTGTTGATTGCCGCACTGCTTGGGACAGTAATGGTTGCCGCGTTAAGCCTGTGGGGTTGCGGAAACAGCGGGACCAGCAGTTACAGTGATCCCAGCGCGACCACAACCAAGTCAGCTGCAATAATCACTGCAGCAACTCTTAAGCAGTGGGTTGACGAAGGTAAGCTGAATGCCCCGCTTGGAAGCAAAGACAGGGTGGTTGTTGTTTCTCAGTCAACGGTTGCGGATTGGACAACCAAAGGCCATATCCCGGGAGCTGTACAACTGGATTCCACCGAGACCGGTAAAGACCGCATAGAAGGCCTGGCCCTTGCAGCTACAATGATGCCAGACGGGCCTACGATGGACTCAATTGTTCAGAGACTTGGAATTGATGCAAATACAACAATAGTTTTTTCAATTCCTAAAAATACGAGTATTTATAATCAGTCGGTACCATTCTGGAATTTCCGCTATTGGGGCTTTTCACGTGATCGTCTGAAAATTCTGAATGGCGGTGATGATGCCTGGGAAGTTGCGGGACTCGCGCTGTCAACAGATGCCGTTGAAAAATATACGGCTTCAACTTACTGCGTTAGTAGTAATGCGGCGCTGAAAGATATGGTTCGCTACTCTATCGGCGAGATGATCCAGAAGGTCGATGCAATTATTGCCGATCCAACACTTAAAAATACATGGCAAGTGATTGATGTCCGAGGACCTGCAATAACTCCCTATTTAACTAATGCTTTACGCCTTCAAAGTGCCACAATGTATTTGACCCGTTTGAACGGTGATGCAACAAAAAACTTTGTCTATCCTGACAAGGCGACATTTGAAACAAGGTTGGCTACGCTTTCCATAAAGGACGGAGCTGCTGACGTGTTTGCATCTGCTGCAAAGAAAACTGTTGTAATGTGTGGCTCTTCAATCAGCGCATCACCAAGCTTTGTCCTTTTTGATGCCGTTCTTAATGTGCCGGAGGGCGACATCGCCATGTATGA
>JBGSQR010000037.1:0-4365 GCA_041737975.1 Geobacterales bacterium
CTTTTCGTCAGAAATCTTGCACATTGAAATTCAAAGCGGCGGTAATGGATTCGTTCATTCTTGGCATATCGAGAGGGCCAAACAAGAGGGAGGGGTGGAAACCTGCTCTTGAGTCACTTGCCAAAGGTATAAAGCCGGTCAAGCTCATTGGCTATGATAACGGACCAATCGACAGCTGCCGATCTGTCAATCTCACAGAAGACAAAAATTTCCGCTACCTCTACCCTCTGCGAGACTTGAAGTGGTCGAGAGAAGATTGCATTACAACAATTAAAAAGGCCGGATTACCCTTGCCAATTAAGAGTTCATGTTTTTATTGCTGTTCGACTAAGGAATATGAATTGTACTGGATGGCTGCAACACATCCCGATCTGGTAGTGCGCTCCCTGTTCATTGAAGACAGGGCCAGAAACGGAAAACACGGGCTTAAAGCGGTGAACGGGTTGTGGGGCCAGAAAGAGTCATGGCGGCAATGGTGTGAGAGAAACGGCATTGTCGAACCAGGCGGATACAAAATCATCGGCGATAAGGCTCTAATGTTACAGAAGGCAAGGGAACTGATGCCGCCTATAGAAAGCAATCTCGACTTCGAATTGCCACTGTTGGAAGAACACAGGCCCGCCAAAGTTTGTCCCGATCTGGCAGGATTGTCTATTCCGGACTCATATTTTCATCATGCAGTAGGGGAGTAATTATGGCGCTCAAAGATATTGCAAACTTGTCACCAGAAGAGATCAACCGCTTGGAATGGAAACTCGTTGCCAAATATATGGAAGATGCCCAATCCCTGATAGTTAAGCTGCAGGGTGTCGAAGATCGAGGTCTTCGGCTGGCCACTGATATTGCAAAGGACAGAGGCGAGGGGAAATGATGCACGAGAGTTAAAATGGAGGACAACAACCATGTGTAGCCACGATGCCCACGAAGAATGTATGTTTTGCGCCAGATGCGGTTTTTGCCGTGAAGATCTGGACGAAGAAGACATCTGCCCTGATTGTCAGGAGACAACTTCGGCTGCTCGATCAGGGAAATAAAGGACAATTCAGAGGAAGGCATTGAGGATGCAATTCTGTCCGACGACAACATCATAGAAAGGATATACGCTTGTTCCCCCGACGCCGCCAGGCATAACGCAAAGCCAAGAGTCGCATCTCTCGGCCACGTACTCATCCAAGATATTTAACCCTCCCCCATACCCACAAGTCAACCACCAGCGCACCCCTTAACAGGGGTGCAGCACTCTTCCTTAAATACCAGATTCTCTTGACCTTAAAGCCAATATGGTATATATTAAATATATATCAACCAACAAGCAGAGATAAAAGCTGTCCCCCCCTCTGCAGACTGTAAATAGAAAGCTGAAAACCATGACAATTCAAATCGCCTCAAATACGCTTGTTTTCCCACGATGCGGCCTTACATTCGGTGACCTGGCTGCAACAGTTAAAAGGTGCGGAACAAGGAAAGTAACAGCCGCTAAACTAGGTGTTTCAGACACTCAACTTGATAGGGTCATCCAGAAACACGGTCTCGAATATCTGTTCATAAAACAACGCAAGCCTGGGGAGCTATTCAACGGAATTACCGCCGCCGATCTTCTGAGAGCAGCTTCACGCTCTCCAAACATGAGATCAGCAGCAAAAGAGTTTGGTTTGTCGGAAAGTACTTTCACAAAAAAGGTGAAACAGATCGGGGCAACTGACTATTTCAAAAGACAAAAAGTCAGAAAGAGAAAAGTCAGCAAAAGAGCTATTGTCCAGCTGGCCAAGCAAGGTTTCCTTCGTAGCGATGTGGCGTACATGCTCGGAATATCGTCTGCATATCTCAAAGATCTGATTAAACTCTGGAACCTTCCAGAAGAGTTCACGCTCAAAAAGGGCAAGGCCGCATATATAGCAAAAGTTGGCTACTGCCAGTAATGGAGTTTGCATGTTAAACAGCTACCAGTTCCCCAAAACCAAATTTGTTGACGAAACCAGCATTCCGACTCAACTCCTTCATATTGCTTCAGAGATGTGGGAAATCATCAAGGCTTTACTGATTGGAGATAGGGAGCATGCAATTCATGAATGTTTTGATCTGATCGGCTCGGTAGAAACCCTGATTCATAAACTCATAAAGAGATCCTGGGGTGAAGGTATAATGCTTAACTCCGCTTCTATACGGCTCGATGTCTATAACAAGAATTTATTGCGTGGGTACTATAAAACAAAGTAGAGGGCAAGTAGATGGCACTAACAGCAATTGAAAAAGTGACGGCAATGCAGGCACCAATGTTCCCTCCAGGTATTGGTGAAGGATTCATTTCATTGTTTGAGGCAGACAGACAGAAAGCATTGCAGAGCGAGGATTCGGCAAAAGAGTTCCTGGAGCTGGCCACCGATGTTGAGGTTTTGGCAGTTATTTCTGAAACTTCATTGCGTGGGCCATTAAACACCGAAGGCTACACCCTGATGATGCATCTTTCCAGCAAGGTCTTTACTGCTGCCGGCATAGAAAACATTCCAGACTTCGTAGAAGAGAAAAACGAGTTGTCCCCTTATTTTCAAGGCCACTTAAACCGACTTAAACGGGATCTCCGTATTAAGCAAAGCCGGCTTAAATAGTAGAATGGGATCGTCATGGCGAAAGGTGCAAAACTTAATCAGCTATACCCTTATAACGGTCGCCTTTTCGGTGTTGATTATAGGTATTGCACAAGCAGTTCTTAATGGGAGCATCAAACCGCCATCTAGCGGTTGGGCACAGATCAGCCTAACTTTACTTCTTCTGGTATTCGGTGGCGGCCTTTGGATCGACTCACTTTTTCTTCTTTTTGCCAGCCTGCTCGGGATGGTGATGATTATTTTTTCAGTGTTTTCTCGATATTCATTTTAATCCAGTCTGGAAAGAGGAACTATACATGCTAATTGAATACCTGGTTCATCTTGCTGATGTTTTTATTGACCGAAATAACGAAAATTGGCCGACTAAAGCAGTTTGCTTCGACAGCGACGGAAACCACTTACACAAGTTCCCACTGGACATGACCGACGATCAGATAGCTGAAGCAATCTGCTTTGCAAATAAAGCATATAAGCAAGGTATGGAGTACGGTGAAAAACGTAAAGCCACCCAACTCAGGATGGTTCTCGGTTTTGAGAACTGAAAGGAAATATTATGAATCTCGAACAAAGAGCCAGGTTATTTGCCACACAACATCACGAGGCAATTGGTCAAAAACGCAAATACACCAATGAACCCTATATTAATCATCCGGAAGCGGTTGTTGAAATTGTCAGAAGCGTTCCACATACCGAAGCAATGCTTGCCGCCTCCTGGCTCTGTGCCACGGTAAAATACACCGCTGCCACCATTGGCGATATTTTTATAGAATTCGGATCAGAAGTGGCCGAGCTTGTAGAAATGTTGACTGATATAAGCAAGCCGTCCGACGGTAACAGGGAAATCAGAAAAACAATCGACAGAGAACATACTGCCAAGGCAAACCCGGCAGCAAAAACAATCAAATTAGCAGCCCTGATCGACAACACGAGAAACATTGCCATTTATGATCCAAAATTCGCTTTAGTCTATATTTCGGAAAAATCCCAACTTCTCAAAGTTCTTAAAGAAGGCAATCCAACTCTTCACGACATCGCCTATAACATAGCCTTGGATTATCTTAAATCTATCAGCAGAAACAAAGGACATCATGCGAACCAATAAGACCATAATCTTGCTGGCCGTCACAACCATTTGCCTTTTCTCAGTTACAGCATTTGCCGCTCCGAAGAAAAGCTCCACGAAAAAGGTCAAAGAGCATGTATTAACGCCAATGGAACAGGGAGCTGTAAAAGCAGCTGAAACTTGCGACAATAACGCCTTGCAGTTTGCTCTTGCTAATGGGATCAGCGCGAATCTGAAGTCCGACTACGCCAAGACCCCGCTATTAGTGCTGGCACTGCAGGGTGGCATCTCTAAGAGCGCAGAGAGATGCGTTCCGGTAATTGAGACGTTACTGGCTGCAAAGGCAGATCCAAACATTTATGATGCGGCGATGGTAACACATAGTGTTAATGCCGCACTTCTCGCGGCTTTTCGTTTGGATATGCCTGTGTCGGTGCTGGAAGCAATTAAGGCAGCTGGTGGCAACCTCGGCTCCACTACAAAGTGCCTCAACAAAAATGATTCGATGTGTGTCCCAGGCGTAAACGGTCTGATGTTCTCAGCGGGTGGTCATACATTGTCAACGAGTGGGCTTGAAACCGCTTTTAGCAGGGGCCGGGCAGAACCTTGGGAAGCCGTTTATATGGATCATTTTATCTATTTGTTGAAAAATATTTACGTAAATATCCAGGACGGGCATGGACAGACTGCACTCCA
>JBGSQR010000062.1:0-4622 GCA_041737975.1 Geobacterales bacterium
TGCAACGGCCTGTGCTCCCTGGGTAGTATTGACGACCAGACTTACTTCGCCATTTTTAATGGCATCCACAATATGTGGTCGACCTTCCAGCACTTTGTTAATCCGTTTTACCGGAATTCCATTTTCTGCCAGATAGGTTGCCGTACCACCAGTTGCTATAATGCCGAAACCGGCTTTATACAACTTTTCAGCGGCAGTGACAACATGTTTCTTATCTGCATCACGAACGCTGATAAAAGCATTACCGGTTAAAGGTAATTTCACCAGGGCTCCCATCTGTGCTTTTGCAAAAGCTTCCGCAAATGTATCACCAATACCCATTACTTCACCGGTTGACTTCATCTCCGGTCCGAGCAGTGTGTCAACGCCAGGGAACTTAACAAATGGAAATACCGATTCTTTGACAGAGATATGTTTCGGCACGATATCGCCGGATACGTTCAACTCTTTCAATGTCTTTCCGGCCATGATGCGTGCTGCTATCTTTGCCAGAGGACGACCGGTTGCCTTAGATACGAAGGGTGAGGTTCGCGATGCTCTCGGGTTTACTTCCAGGATATAGATATCACCATCCTTGATCGCATATTGAACATTCATCAAACCTTTTACATTCAGTTCCAGCGCCATTAAAACTGTCTGACGCCTGATTTCGGCAACCAGATCTTCTGATATTGAATATGGTGGCAACGAACAGGCAGAATCGCCTGAGTGTATGCCCGCTTCCTCGATATGCTCCATAATGCCGCCGATGACCACTTCTATACCATCGCAGAGAGCATCCACATCAATTTCAATGGCGTCATTGAGGAATTTATCGATCAAAATTGGATGCTCAGGCGATGCCAGCACAGCGGTACGCATATAACGCTGCAGGTTTTCCACATCATAAACGATCTCCATGGCTCTGCCGCCCAAGACATATGAAGGGCGAACAACGACCGGATAACCGACACGGTCGGCAACTTTTTCAGCATCCTCAAAAGAACGTGCCATGCCGTTTTCCGGCTGACGCAGCCCCAACTTGTGCAACATTTCCTGAAAACGCTCTCGGTCCTCTGCCCGGTCAATCGCATCCGGCGACGTACCAATGATCGGAACTCCGGCTTTTTCCAAAGCGACTGCCAGCTTAAGCGGCGTCTGACCACCAAACTGAACAATCACGCCAACCGGTTTTTCAACAGCAACGATGGCCAGTACATCTTCCAACGTAAGCGGTTCGAAATACAGCCTGTCAGATGTATCATAATCCGTAGAAACGGTTTCCGGGTTACAGTTGACCATGATGGTCTCATAACCATCTTCAGCAAGCGCGAACAGGCCGTGAACACAGCAGTAGTCAAATTCAATACCTTGACCGATACGATTTGGACCACCACCCAGAATCATGATTTTCTTGCGGTCAGTCGGCTCGGCCTCACACTCATCCTCATAGGTGGAGTACATGTATGGCGTGTAAGCAACAAACTCGGCCGCACAGGTATCAACCCGCTTGTAGACCGGCCAGATATTAAGTGAAAGGCGTAATTCACGCATTTCATCCTCTGATTTGCTCCAAAGCTTGGCCAGAGTTTTATCCGAAAAACCCATCTGCTTGGCTTCACGAAGCAGCTCTTTTCCAACTGTACCAAAAGGCACTTTTTTCAGCTCATCTTCCATCTCTACAATCTGACGGATATTGTTCAGGAACCAGGGATCAATGGCGGTATGCCTGTTGATTTCATCTACGGTCATGCCGCTTCGCAATGCATCCGCCACATACCAAAGACGCTCACAATTCGGCACACGCAGCTTTTCCAGCAGCTTTTGCTGTTCCTTACCGGTCAATTCCTGCCGAGTAGCGTTGGAAAGGTCATAAAATTTTGAATCCAGACCTGACACTCCGATTTCCAGTGAACGCAACGCTTTTTGAAAAGATTCCTTGAAAGTACGGCCAATGGCCATGACTTCACCGACCGATTTCATCTGGGTTGTCAAGGTGGCATCTGCAGCCGGAAATTTTTCAAAAGTAAAACGTGGTATCTTGGTTACAACATAGTCAATTGAAGGCTCAAAACAGGCCGGTGTCTCACGGGTAATGTCGTTAGTAACCTCATCCAACGTATATCCGACGGCCAGCTTGGCGGCAATCTTGGCGATGGGAAATCCGGTCGCCTTGGAAGCCAGAGCTGAAGAACGTGACACGCGCGGGTTCATCTCGATTACCACCAGGCGTCCATTGACAGGGTTAATACCAAACTGGATATTGGAACCACCGGTATCGACACCGATCTCACGAATGATTTTCAGGGAAGCATCTCGCAGGATCTGATATTCCTTGTCGGTCAGGGTCTGGGCAGGCGCCACCGTAATGGAATCACCGGTATGGACCCCCATGGGATCAAAATTCTCAATCGAGCAGATAATGACAACATTGTCGGCCGTATCACGCATGACCTCCAACTCATACTCTTTCCAACCGATCACGGATTCCTCGATCAGGATTTCGTCCGTTGGTGAAGCATCAATCCCGGCCATGGCCATTTTTTCATATTCTTCACTGTTGTAGGCAATGCCGCCGCCGGTACCGCCCAGAGTGAATGAAGGCCGGATAATAGCCGGAAAACCGATGGTTTTTATTACTTCCATCGCCTCAGTGTAGTTATGAGCCAGGCCGGATTGCGGAACAGACAGCCCGATCTTCTCCATGGCGGCCTTGAATAGTGTCCGGTCCTCTGCTTTTTTGATAGCCGGCAGTTTGGCACCGATCAGCTCCACACCAAACTTATCCAGAATCCCGGCCTCTGCTACTGCAACAGCAGTGTTAAGCGCTGTTTGACCACCCAGAGTAGGTAGAACAGCATCAGGCCGCTCCTTCTCGATGATTTTTGCCAGTATCTCAGGAGTTACAGGTTCAATATAGGTCCGATCAGCAAAGTCCGGGTCGGTCATAATAGTTGCCGGATTACTGTTCAGCAATATGACCTCATAGCCTTCTTCTTTCAGGGCCTTGCAGGCCTGAGTGCCGGAATAATCGAATTCGCAGGCCTGACCGATGACGATTGGGCCGGCTCCGATGATGAGTATCTTCTTGATATCGGTTCTTTTGGGCATAACGACACAACTCCTTGTTTAGTTACCTGTGTATATAAAAACTGTTTCCGTTAGTTAATATTGAGTCATTTCCGTATTGGCTAGTTCAGCAATGGTCAGATAAAGTTTAAGTGATTCCAGATGTCCCTGATCCGCATCATACATTGCCTTGAAAAGGTCATGGGTGTCCTTGTCATGAAATCTTACTGCGCTATCCATGTGAAGACCAGCAATAGCCTCTTCCATTTCTATCGCTTTATGAAGAGCTGTTTTAAGATCAGGCGGATTATTGCGAACATGCTGCAAAAGCTGAATAAACTTACGGTTTACATTCAAAGCCCGTTCCACATCATAACCCAACTCAAAATCGCACTCTGCCACCAGGCGCAGTGCCAGTTCAAACTGTTTCTGATGATTCTCTTCCTCCATTGCAGTCTTTTTCCACAACTTTGCCACATCCAAATCATCCAGAAACAGATCACTGTAATAATGATAAAGTTCAGCACACAACTCTTCATTCTGTGCACATAGACTGAAAAACTGTGTTAAAGCAGCCAATTCCTGTTCTGATTTCATTGAAACCTCACTTAAGCGACAAAATAATCAGCCCTGTACCCAGCCGTTCTCCAGGTCAAACTCTTCCAGCCACTCCACTGCCTGCTCATACTCGTCATCTGTTATCTTGCGGCTGATACCGGCTGTTTCCGGAGCAAGGTGCGCCGGAAAAAATTGTCTCATCAAAGAAATGTGTGTCTCGTGACCAAGGTTTCCGGCAATCCATTTCAGGGTTTCACGAGAACCAGCCAGGGCTTCCGGCAATACGAGATGTCTGATAATCAGTCCTTTTTCTGCCAGACCATTTTCATCCAGACTAAGGTGGCCAACCTGACGTAACATTTCACTGACAGCTGAACGATTAATATCCCGGTAGCCCGGAGCTGAAGAGAGCCGCACAGCTGACTCCTCCATGGAATATTTCATATCCGGCAGATAGATGTCTACAATACCGTCCAGCAACTGCAGTACATCAACCTTTTCATATCCACTTGAGTTCCAGACCAGTGGCAGACAAAATCCCTGTGGTATGGCCAGCCAGAGCGCTGCCAGTATCTGAGGCAGATAATGGGTCGGAGTGACAAAATTGATATTGTGAACACCCTGTTTCTGCAGCTTCAGCATTCGTCCGGCCAGCTCAATAGTGGTCAGTTCGGAACCGTTACCCAGCTGGCTGATCGGAAAATTCTGGCAGAAGCGGCATTTCAAAGAGCAACCGCTCAGAAAAACAGTACCGGAACCATTTTCCCCGGAAATGGGCGGTTCCTCACCGGTATGCACATTGGCAGAAGCGATTTTAGGTAACAGGCCCGCCCCGCACACACCCCTCTCCCCTTTGATACGATTGACACCGCAGTCATGGGGACAGATATCACAGGACTTCAGCCGCCGGTAAGCTTCGCGGACCCGTCTCAGCAATTCGCCTGATTGATAAAGAGCTTTATAAAACATAGGGACTGGGGACCGGGAACTGGGGACTGGGAAAGTCAAAAGCTAAA